>CALMBD010000070.1 GCA_937861115.1 uncultured Bacteroidota bacterium
ATGATTTAGCGTAATAAATATATTGAATAGGGGTGTCTTTATTGCGGACAATAAAATATATTCCGGGTCATGAAATGCTAACACTACGGGGCCGGGCGGCACCCTGCCCCATTAACTCTTTTTCCGGAACCAGCCTGTCAACCCAGACATCATATCGTCAAAAGAGTCATAATCTTTTCTGAAACTGATACCGAATCCGTAACGCGCCCTGCGCTGACTGCCGGCAATATCCGGCTCCGTTCGCTGGTACACTTTCAGGCGCCACTGCCGGTTTTCTGTCAGTTGAACCTCGACCGTGACATCCTCGCCGAGGAATCCGTCCTGAACGGTAGTACCCGGGCGTCCGAGCCCGAATTGCGAGCCGAACTGTATGGTTACCCGGTCGTTGGCGAATCCGCTGGTCAGCCTGACCTGCAGTTCCCGGCCGATCTGGCTGATATTGTTCTGTCCCGGATCCAACAGCGCGTTCTGGTATTCGCTGTATGCAATGTCAAAGTCTATACTCGACACAGCGCCGCCAAACCACTCCGCCGCCAGACCGGTCAGGTAGTTCGACAACTGGTTGCTCAATACCTGGGTCAGTGTGTTGAACGCCGAAGTCAGGTAATCTGAATTCTGAATAAATCCGCCGCTGTTGGCAGGTAAAAACGACCCGACCACGACCAGGCCGAATACCTGGCGATTGAGCTCGTTCTGATCTAATCGTATCAGTCTCAAACGATTGTCTGCCAGCGATTTAAGCTGACTCGATATGTTCGGGAAATCCATGTCGAAGGTGATGTTGGGTCGTAACAGGTCACCTTTCAAATGCATGGTTACCACCACTTTTGTGGCCTTGGTCGCTTCACCTGTGACGGACGGGATCAATTCCACTTCATCACGCAGAAAATTGTAGAGCGAGGTGTTGGTGGAATAGGTGGCGTCGAGGCTGATCTGTGCGCCGTACGGATCGCCATACCAGTTCACAGTGCCACCTTCTGTGACCGTAAAGGGCTTGTTGACCCAGTTGAGCAGGGTGAACAGGTATTCACCGCGTTTTATCCGGTAACTCCCGTACATCTTGAACTCCCCTTCCCTGTTCATGGTCAGCGTAATATCGCCCTCTCCCCTACCCTTGATGATGTCGCCCGCTTTTTCGTCAAAAATCAACTGGACCTCGGCGTCTTCGGTTACAGACAGGTTCATCTCCAGGTTAAGCCCTTTTACTTCATCCGCATTAAAACTATTTGACTTGCTTTGGGTAGTGTCGCTGGGTGTTTTACTCTTAAAGGTGATAAAATTGGCTTTGGAAACGTCTGTCGCCGAACTGACCGGAATATATAACCGGGTATCGCGGCCTGTGGTGGCATCGATCAGGATGTTTGTCCGGCTGAACGACCCGCTGAAGGTGGCTTTGAATTTTCCGATGCCCTGGCCGTAATACAGTTCGTTGTCTTCCGGCAAAGTGTTGAGAATCATGAAGTTGGAATTCACGGATTCAATGCTGCAATCGACCGACCAGCTTTTAAAGTGGTCGTGGATGAGCCCGCCCTTTATTTTTGCAATATTGCCCGAAACATCCATGATGGTATCGCCATCGGCCCAGATGCGGTATTCCGACAACTCGATTTTCTGGTTGCGCAGGTGGTACATCGTTTTCAGATAGTCCATCTGGAACTGGCCTTCCGGTATCCGCGCTTCGCCTTTCACGACGATTCTGTTGAAGGTGCCGCCCAGGGTCGCCTCTGCGTTGAGCAATCCCGATGTTTTGGAAATACCGGGCACAAAGGTTTCCAGCACCACAAGCGGGAATCCGTTGGTCAGCACCGAGGCGTAAAACTCCGTTGGTTTCACCTTGATATCCGGGTAATTTGTGAGCGGTAAGGGTTCTTTCCCCGCGGGCAGCCAGCCACCTGCCAAGCGTAGCGTCGGTTGTTCAATGCCTTTTTGAGTGACGAAGCGCCATTCAACCGGCGCCTCCAGGTGTGCCATTTGGGCAAATCCATAGAAACTTCCATAGGTTTTTTCTTTCAGGAAGAGCTCTTCTACGTCGATATTCGCCTCTATTCCCTGCAACTGGTACAGGTCGAGTATGGTCAGGTCGATAGATGCGATACGCCCCCGGATTTTCAGGGTGCTGTCGCGGATAAATCCGTTCAGGAAGTCCAGGTCGAAGTTGGCGCTCGACAGGCGCATGCCGTGGTTGTTGTTGGCGCCGTCCAGGTTGATCCGCAGGTTATCGCTCATCAGGTCGAAATTGCGGGGCTCAAAGAAATTCTTGCCGAAACGGATGTAGTTGTCTTCATCCATATACCAGCGGCTCTTGAACAGGGCAATTTCGGATGCGTTGAACCGGATTTGCCACAAGGAATCCACGGTCGTGAGTACCCCGTCGAGGTTGATGTTTTCAACGATGGAGGTAGAGTCCTTGGCCTTCAGGGTAAAGCCCATTTCGGTTTCGGTCAGGTAACCCGACAGCCCGATGGGCGCCAGGGTGCGGCTGGACAAAACGGTTTGGGGGATGCTGAAGTCGTAATAGGAGGTATCCGGCTCACCGTGCCAGTAGAGTCCCACGTCGCGAAACTTGGTGCCGTCATAATCGATATAGGGCGCCAGCACGATCAGTTGCGTATAGCCTCTTTCCGCTTCCACCCGGGCGCTGGCTTCTATATTGCGCAGGGTGTCCAACTGGGGCATAAAAAGTCTGGTCAGCGCATGCGAGTCCTTGATCCTGATGTTCATCGCAAAGTTGTCGGTCAGTACCGTGGAGTCGGCTGGCGCCAGTCCCAACTGTGCAGCAAAACTCGGGTGTTGCCTGCTGAACACCTGCATCAGGTTGGCCGGAAGCCGTGGCAGACTGAATTTCCCGATCATTTCTGCATCGGCGATATCGGAATTGATACGGAAAATATGCGCGCCGTCGGGGTTATAGTCGGAAATAAAGATAAGGGAATCGATCCGGTGGTTTGTTTCATGGTCCTGCAGGATCATGAAATTGCGCAGCAGCACGGTGCCGGTCAGGTCGTCGAGCGTACGGGCGTGCAGGTTAATCCGTTCGATGTCACCCGACAGTATCCAGTCCTCATCGAGCAGGTGAAGTGCGCCGAGATCAAGCCGGCGTAAATTGGCCTTGAAATCGAACAGCGTGATGCTGTCTTTCATGTCGATATCGCCCTTGAAACCAAACTTGATGTTGTCGTCGTCCAGGCCGAGGTCGCCGTGGAACACATAATTTTGAAACTGCCCTTTCAGGCTGACATTCTGATAGTTGTATCCCCTGAAAAAGAACGTATCGACACTGCCCTCCAGAATGGTATTCATGGTGCGCAGGGAAAGTCCTTTGGAGGGCTCATCGATTTTTACACGGAAGGTGGTTTTGCCGAAGTCGGGATTGCCTGTCCATGTAGCGAGGTCGAACTCTTTCATGTACAGGTTACCCGCATAGGTCGCCTCCTCCTTTCCTTTGGACAGGTCGAGTTCCATGTCGAGGTGTCCGGCGCCGATATCCGTGGTTATATTGCCATAGAGGATGTGAATATTGCCAAAAATGACATCGTAATTGCCTTCATAGCCAATATTGCCGAGGCGATAAAAGTATTCCGGCGCCGAGAAGCCGGGGATGATCCGGCTGATGGTGCGGAAGTCGGAATGGAGCGCCTCGAACTTAAAACCCAGTTTCATCAGGTCTTTATTGCCGGCCAGTTCGTCGCCAATAAAGTTGCCCTTCATATAAGTGTTGGCGTCGATCTTGATGTCCAGGTCACGGCCGCGCAATTTGTTGATCGTTCCGGTTACGGTACCTGAAAGTTCCGCCAGTTCATCGCTGTTCTGCAAAAAGAACTTGTTGTTTGCCAGCCCTTCGCTGAAATAATTGATGTCGCCGATCAACACTTTTGAGCCTTTGGCCAGCCGGAGTTCCATGCTGACGCTGTCGTTGAACTGCTGATAAGCCTGATACCGGTTGTAGTGAAAAGCAATAGTATCGCCAAGGGAAGAATAAGGCGTCTGGAGTTTTGCGCCGTA
>CALMBD010000071.1 GCA_937861115.1 uncultured Bacteroidota bacterium
ACCAGAGAGCCACTTAATGGCGTACAGATACGGCTCTACGAGATACCCGGCATAGCAGCCGATGAAAAATTTACAGGCGCAGAAAGCAACGAATCGAAAATGAATGTGGGCGGAAGGCGCATGTTTACCATTACTGCCGAAAAAGAAGGCTTTTTGCCCGATACGGTAGTAGTTACGGCAGAAGAACTCCGGGCGGCTATTGCCGGAAGTACGATTACCAAAAACCTGTTCCTGACGCCGGCGTCCATGAGCGCTTACCTGCCTATTACCCTGTATTTTGACAATGACCAGCCCGATCCGCGCACCTGGGCTACCAGTACCCGTCAGGCTTACGACCAGACCATCGATCGGTATGAAGCGCGGAAAGAGGCCTTTATCCAGCGATATACAACAGGCTTGCCGGGTGTGGAAAAAGAAGAAGCTGCCGCACAACTGAGTCGCTTCTTCGATGAGGAAATACACGGCGGGTTTGTAAAACTGGAACTATTCACGAGCAACCTCGATCTGTTTCTGAAAGGCGGTTCCAGTATCGAGATCATGGTAAAGGCCTTTGCCAGCCCGCTGGCTACGTCTGAATACAACCTGGCGCTGACCCAACGGCGCATCGCCAGTGTGCGCAATTATTTCAGAAAATACGAGAACGGCATCTTCGAGTCGTATATCCGGAACGGGCAATTGAAAGTATCCACGCTGCCACTTGGAGAAAGCGAGGCAACGCCCGGCGTGAGCGACGACGCGCGCGACAAACGCCGTTCGGTATTCAGCCCCGAAGCATCCCGCGAGCGCCGCGCCGAGATTCTCGAAGTGCGTTTATTCAAAAACTAAGCAACCGAAAACCATGGATAATATCTTTTGTAAAATTCCTTACTGCATGAAATACGGCCTTTTTTCGGCGTTTTGGCTACTGATACTCGTTGCAAATGTGGCGAACGGACAAGCTATCCAACTTTCCTTCACCATCGATGAGCCCAGCTGCAATGGCTTTACCAACGGCTCCGCTACCGTGACACCCACGGGTGGCAACCAGCCATATACCTATCTGTGGGATAATGGTCAGGCCGGCCAGACCAACTTCGGTCTTGGCGCAGGCACCTACTTTGTCACCGTAACGGATCAGGACGGCCTGACAGCTACCGGTAATGTGACGGTTACCCAGCCCGATCCCCTGGAGGCGACGATTACCGCCTCCGGACTGAGCTGCAACAGCGTAACGGGTACACTCACCGCCAACCCGAGCGGCGGCACCCAGCCCTACACATATGAGTGGAATACCAACGATCTTACACAGGAAATCCAGGTCAATACCCAGGGCACTTATTTCGTCACCGTAACCGATGCCAATAGTTGTTCGACGGTCAAGGCCTATAATGTTGCCCCGATTGCAGCATTTCTGCCGAGCTATGTCTTTACCAAGCCCAAGTGCAACGGCGAAGCGAGCGGCGCCATCGGAATCACGGTTTTTGGAACCAATCCGCCGTTTACCTGGACCTGGAGCAACGGCGTTTCCAATCAGAACCTTGTCAATGTCGCCGCCGGCGAATACAGTCTTACCATCACCGATTCCAAGGGTTGTACCTATGCCGACACGGTTGTCCTAACGGATCACCCGCCCTTGCTCGTTGATGTGATGGTTACGAATATTCCGTGTGCCAACCTGCCGAACGGAGGCGCGGTATTTGCCGCCGTAGCAGGCGGTGTAATGCCATATACGTTTTCCTGGAACAACGACAGCATCACTCAAGGGCAACAAGGTATTCCGGCAGGCGCCTATTCGGTGACTGTAACCGACAAGAACGGCTGCATGGCATTTGATACGGATACGGTACATATACCCACCCCGCTCGACGCTGAAGTGGTATCCAATTCGCCCGCCTGCGGCGCCAACAACGGCTGTGTTACGGTGCAGGGTGTCGGTGGCACCCCACCCTACACATACAACTGGCCGGTGATCGGTGTAACAGGCCCAACTGCCTGCGACCTGGGTCCCGGCGACTACTACGTGTGCGTATTCGACGCCAATGGCTGTCAGCATGATTTCACCGTGACTGTCGACTCCATTTCCGGCCTGGATATTACCCTGATCATCTCCAAAGCAGAATGCCCGGGCGTCGACAATGGCATGGCGACTGCCCTCGTGAACCCGCCTACCGGCGTCTATAATTACCAGTGGCTGCCCCAGCCCAATCCCAATGTACCGCAGATCAACAGTATCCCGGCCGGCACCGTGGTGTCTGTCACCGTAACCGATCCCAACAACGGCTGCATGGGTATGGCAACAGCGGTAGTCGGCGCCCACAACCAGGTCGAAGTCGATGTAACGGATACAGACGTCAATTGCATGGGCGACAGCACCGGAACCGCCATGGCCATTGCCTCCCACGGCACTTCGCCGTATAACTACGTCTGGACATACCCGGACAGTTCAACCGTAAACGGCCAGAATCTTACAGACCTGGCGCCCGGGGCCTATCCCGTTGTCGTGACCGACTCCAAAGGCTGTACTGCCATCGGCGTGGCAGATATCGGGGTGCTCTCCAACCCCATGGCCAACTGGAACCTGGATGTACTGGAATGCCTCGGCGATTCGATTACCGTTCAGTTTCAGGACGCCTCGACCGATCAGTACGGCACTATTACGGGATGGGAGTGGAATATCTTGTGGAGCGGCGGGCCCACGCAGTCCAGCCAGCAAACACCACCGATCATCACATTCTTTGCCAATGAAACCGGCACCGTGGAATTGACCGTCACCACCAACGCAGGCTGTTCCAGTACGTTTACGGCGCCTTTCGAGATCAAATCCATACCTGAAGTGACGGTAAGTGTATCCACACCCGTGTTCGATTGCGACAATGCACCCATACCCATCTCCGTTACCGGCGCAGCAGGCAATACCTACACCTGGTCGCCGATGACCGGGCTTACGTTTAACCCCGATTCGCTCAATGTAATTGCCGATCCGGCGGCAACCACCGACTATCAATTGGTTGCCAACAACGGCCAATGCTCCGATACGGTTGACATCAAGGTCATTCGCGTCATACCGATCCAGTTGAGCGTTCTGAACGACTCTATTGTCACCTGCGATACCGTTGCGACGTTGACCGCTTTGGTCAATGCAAACGTGACGTCCACCTTTGTCTGGACCAACAGCAATGGCGACACCGTGGGTATGGCCTCGATGGTGGATGTAATGGCCATGGGCCAGACAACATTCAACGTCGTCGCCACGGATATTTACGGTTGCACCGAAACGGAGGACGTACAACTGACGGGGAACAGCGTTGATGTTGACGTTTCATTCGATGCCACTGTGTCGGGTTGCGAAAACATCGCATTACCCCTCAGCGTAACCAACCTCGATCCGGTCGACAACCTGAATTATTCCTGGACTTCCAGCAGCCCGAGCCTGGTAATTTCGCCGCAAGGCGCAGCTGATGTGACGGCAATCGGCCCTGCCGGCAACTACACTGTGACCGTAACGGTCTCCAATCAGTTCGACTGTGTGCGGGAGTTTGTCACCCAGATTACCCTGCAGCCCAGTATCTCGCTTGACGGTGATATTTCCGCCGATCTGTGCAACGGTCTCCTCGTCGATTTCCAGAACACCAGCGGCATCAGCGGTACCTGGAATTTTGGCGACGACAGCACGAGCGTAGCTACCAACCCCACGCATGCCTATGCCACCAACGGGGTCTATACGGTTACCTTCGCTTCCACAGAGAACTGCGTTATTCCCTTCGACACGACAATTACCGTTCTGCCGGGCGCTGCCGTTCTCGCAGCCATAACCAACAATTACGAGGCTTGCACAGAACAGGCTGTGGTTCAGTTTACCGACCAAACCACGCACAGCAACCCGCTGGCTTCCTGGAACTGGTCGTTCTCTACAGGCCAGACTTCAAACGAGCAAAACCCGCTGCTTACCTTTACCGATGAGATGTCGGTGACCGTAACCCTTACCGTGACCGATGTAACAGGTTGCACCGACACAGTTACGGCCCAGATCGATATCAACGTCGTGAATGACTCGATCAGCAGCGAAAAACCGATCTGCCCCGACAACAGCGTAGCACTGAATCCCGATTTCAATGCGGGATACGATTACACCTGGGTTTCCGAACCAAACGACCCCAATTTCGATCCGACCAACCCCAACCCGGAGGTGTCGCCAACCGACACAACGCTTTATATCGTTATGATCACCAATGGCGGATGTACCGTTACAGACTCCATAACCGTAATCCCCCAGGAAGCGCCCACTGTCGATTTGCCTGAAGATCAGATTCTGTGTTCCGACGGTCAGTTTACCATAAAAGTATTGAACAGCAACGCTGATGTGTTCACCTGGGCTGACAACCCCGGTTTCAACCCTACCCTCCCGGAGACCAGCGACTCACTTGTCGTGACACCGGTTCCAAACGGCATGTACTACGTCATGGCGCAAAATGCTGCCGGTTGTATGGCCGTCGATTCTATTGGCGTCAACAACGCCCAGGTGGACATCGACGCCGAGCCGGAAAACCGGAAGATCTGTCTCGGTGAAAGCACCGAGTTGAATATCACCAACCTCGACCAGGGCGATGTACTTTCCTATACATGGACGCCTGCGTTGGACCCGATATCCAACCCTGTTGTCACCCCGACGACCTCAACAACCTACACCGTCGAGGCCTCGAACCAGTTTGGTTGCAAAGACACCATGCAGTTTGTGGTGGATGTAATCAGCATCAGTGTATCGGCAGAAGTACTTGGAAAGGACACCATTTGTCCCGGACAATCTACCGAATTGATGGCAACCGTAACGAGCAACAGCACCAACATCACATACGAATGGACGCCCTCTTCGTCGCTGACGGGCGCCGAAACGGCCAATCCCAATGCCTCTCCCGACGAGGATACGGAATATATCGTGACGGCAACTGCCGATGGACTCTGCCCGGATACCGCATCGGTGCGGGTATTCTTCATGACCGGCGAATGTATCGAACCGTATATTTTCGTGCCCAAGGCGTTTACCCCCAACAACGATTCGAACAACGATTTCTTTATCGTCAGGGGTGTGAATATCAAGGAGTTGTATTTTGTGGTGTGGGACCGCTGGGGCGAAAAAGTCTATGAAACGGAAGACCCGCAAGCCCAGGGCTGGGACGGGACGTTCAAAGGCAAAGAGCTTACACCCGACTCGTACGCCTGGTATCTGCGCGTGACCTGCGGCAACGGGGAAACATATACGAACAAAGGAGATGTGACGCTGTTGAAATAAGCGCCTCCCGGCAGCCAATAAAAAACCCGAATGGCAATGACACCATTCGGGTTTTTTAATGTTTTATAGCGGCTGTTTTACTCGATCAGGCCCCGGCCTTCCTTCACGATCTTCTCTTCTTTCAGCAATTTTTTCATCAGGCGGTCAAGGATACCGTTGATGAAGTCCTTGCTTTTGTCGGTGGAATACACTTTTGAAATTTCCACAAATTCGTTGAGCGTCACCTTGGTAGGTATGGTCGGGAAATGCAGCAGTTCGCACAGCGCCATCTTCAGCATGATCATATCGAGTACGGCTACCCGTTCTGCGTCCCAGTTCTTGAGCGTGGGTTCGATATGTTCGAACAAAGCCTGGTCTTCCTGGCAGGTTTTGCGCAGCAACTGTTCTCCGAATTCGCGCACCGTTTCATCGGAGGGTTCAAACTCCTGATAAAACGGCCCTTCCAGCGGCATTACCTTGATGGTTTTTTTGATCGCGCCCACGACCAGCGACTCGTCGTCCTGCCAGTTGTTGTACCGGTCTTCCGACATCTCGATGAAAATGTCGTGGTTGACCAGAAAACGGTACAGTTCAAGCAGAATTTTTGTGTGGTCTTCGTTGGCCGGTTCCGGCAATGCCAGATACGCCTTGTATTCGGGCGTATCGTCGAAAGATTGATAGAGGGTGCGGATATGGTCCTCGTCAATCCCCTCGTTCGATTTGTACTTCGCTGCAATTTTCAGGAATTCGACGTGGTTGGCAAGGCTTTGCATGCAGGGATTGGTGTACAATCTGGGCACAAAGACCTTATCCTCATCTGTCGGCAAATGCTTAGCCGCGCGGGTCACAGCATCTTTTTCTGCATATTGGGCTACTTTAAGCAGCACATACAGGTGGAAAATATAGAGTTCGTAGGTTTTCCAGATGCCGTCATTGTACTCTTTCACCAGATCGGGGAAAGCAAGTTGCTCGTCGCGATTGAGCATGTACAATAATTGCATCACTTTAATTCGAACGCTGCGACGACTAAGCATAAGATTTCAAAGGACTGATGTATCAATAAAAGGACGGCGCAAAGAAAAGAAAAACTTTACAGTTTTATCATTTTCGTTGTCGCTTTCCCTGAAACTGTTTCAAGGGTGCAGTAATAAACGCCCGCGTCCAGTTGTTGCGCTTCCAGGTAATACAAGCCCCCGGTACGACTGTTGAAGAACCGCTGGAAAACCACCTTGCCCGAGTTGTCCATGACCGTCAGCATGCTTTCCTGGGCTGTTTTTAGCGACCAGGAAAAATAAGCCCCGTCACGCACTGGGTTCGGCATCACCTGGAAAGCCTGTATCTGATCCGGTGTTCGGGTGGAGGTGGTTGGCGTATTGGAAATGACAATATCGTCTATCTGTAGCAGGAAATCGTTCTGCGAGTCGTGCAGGAAGGCGATATAGATGGTCTTTCCGGCAAAAGCATTGAGTTGGACCGAATGCGGCTCCAGCCGGCCATGGTAAAATGGAGGTCCTTCTGAATAGTCGAGGAAGAAATATGTGGTATCGGTGTAGCCGTTGGCATGCAGGTACCCATCCGAATAAACGTAATCAGCCGGATTGAGGGAACCGACGGGAGCGGAATTGGCGGTCATTTCGGCTGCAGCGAACAAGGTTACCTTGAACGAATCGGGGTCGTTGGACGATTCCGAGGCCAACACATGATAACCGTCGACATAGCCCGGGCCATAATATGACAGCGAGCGCCAGAAGAGCCGGAAGGAACTATCCGGAATAGTTATCGGGCTGGTAATAAGCCAGTTGGCATTGCGCACGTTTTCATCGGCCAGGTAGGAACAACTGGTGAAGGCGCTGTTGGTTGTCTGGTTGGAATTAGGTACGCTGAAGTCTCCCTCCTGCCACCATCCGTAAGGCGTCGCTCCTCCCGTCACGCACAGTCCCAGTTCGTGATCCTGATCGTAATTAACCCACTGCAGATCGTCGCCGCTTGGCACCGAGAGCATATTGGAGGTGGGGTCGTTCTCAAAGTTTTCAATAATGAGGGTATCGGGAACGGTAAACGCCTGTGCACTGATTGAAGCGGTAAGCAGCAAGGCAAACCAAAGCGTAAATAATGTTTTCATAGCAAAGCATTTTGTGACAACCATTGATTGAGCTCGGCAGCCAGAATATCGCGCCGGACAGGAACAACCCCCGGAAATTCACAAACCTGTCCGCCTGCAAGGTTGGATAATGCCGCGATTACGGCGGTATCCAGGCCTGCTGCCAAACCCAGAGCAGCCACGCTGACGACTGTATCGCCCGCACCACTTACATCCGAAATATTGCGCGGAACCGTCGGGAATATCCGGCCCTCACCGGCTGGCTCGTCCAAAAATAATCCTTTTTCGGAAAGCGTGATCATCGTAAAGCGATTTTCGAGCGTTTCGCGCAAAAAATGACTGGCCCGTTGCAATGAATCCAGAGTGGGTTCTACCGGAAACGGCGCGCTGTCGCGGATTTCCTTCAGGTTGGGTTTGAACAGATCCGCACCTTTATAGGCAAAAAAGTTGTCCTTTTTGGGGTCAACGGCGGTCAGGATATTGCGTTTTTGAAATGTATTGATCAGCGTTCGGATCAAGGCCGGCGTCAGCACACCTTTGTTGTAATCCTGAAGGATCGCAACACGGATGTTCCGCTCATCCAGCAGCCGCATCACATTTTTCAGAAAATCTGCCGTTTCTTCCGCGCTCAGGTCGTGGGTATGCTCTCTGTCGATCCGCAGCATTTGCTGGCTGTTGCCTACCACGCGCGTTTTTACCGTCGTTACCCGTTCCCCGGAGTAAATGATCCCTTCGGCGCTGATGCCGTTTTCCGGAAGGAGACGCCCGAATGTTTCCCCGTCGGCATCGCGCCCCACGACGCTGCACAACACAGCAGTGCTTCCCAGGGCGCGAATGTTGAGCGCCACGTTGGCCGCCCCTCCGAGTCTGTCTTCCACCGCATGCTGCAACACTACCGGTACCGGCGCCTCCGGGGAGATACGGCTGACAGCGCCGGTCAGGTACCGGTCGAGCATGACATCGCCGATGACCAGTACTTCCTGATTTTCAAGTTGTCGTAAAATTTCCATGAATACTGTAGCCGGTAGAATTTCAGTGGGTGATTTTCTTGTTCCAGTAGCGGAGCAGTCCGGCAACCGACATGAAGGCCGGGTTGGCGGTTTCGTATTTTAGGCGGCCGGCTTCATCGACGGCGGTTTCAGCAAGTTCAGCCGCGACAAACGACTCAAAGAGCGGGACAACAGCATCCGGCGGGGTTTGTTGTTCGGCATGCGGTTTCATCCAGGCTGCCCAGGCGAGCAGGCGTTGCTCCAGTTCGTCGAGGTGCTTCTGTTTTTGGTCAATTCGCCCGAAGTGGGTCAGGTAAAGCGTATTGGACGGCAGTTTACGCATCAGGCGTATCGACTCCTGCCAGTCCTCGATATTGATATCCGGTGGCGGGCAGGGCGGCGCCACGGGTCCGTCGCCAATCTTTACCCCGGCCACATCGCCGGTAAAAAGGACCGGCGCTTCGGCGCCTTTACCGTGCATAGGGGAAAGTTCCCATGCCACATGATGCACTGCGTGACCGGGTGTATACCAGGCGGTCAGTCGCAGCCCGCATGCTTCGATCACTTCGCCGTGTGAAGGCGCGTATAACCGGGATACCGGGATCGGATGCATGGGGCCCCACAGGCTGTCCATCCGATCCTTGTAGATCATACGTGCCGACTGGTACAGTTTTTCCGGACTGGCAAGGTGGGGCAGGCCTTTGGGATGTACGTAGATGTTTGCGCCGGTTTCCGCAAAGGCCCATGCGGCGCCCGCATGGTCAAAATGGATGTGTGAAAGAAATACATGCCTGAAATCGGCAAGATTCCAGCCCTTGTCCCGGAGCGCTGACTTGAGGTGATCCAGCGCAGAGGCCGGCCCTGTTTCTATCAATACAAGCCCGTCGGGCCCCTCCACCACAAAAACAGCAATAGCGCACCCGATTTGCTGAAAACCGAGATCAACAACGTGAATTTTCATGCGGCAAAAGTAGGCAAATGTATCGGCGGGAGGGTTGTCGGGTACACACGTGACAAAAAAAACCCCTGTAGCATGCTACAGAGGCTCAAAAATTACAAAACAAAACAAACTATGGGAAAATTCTTGATTCGCCATTCAGGCTGCTAATGTACAAACATCAAATACTTTGCCATACTGAAAATATATTTTTCTGAAAGGCCGGTCTACCGTCATTCTTTAATGACTTCTCTCGAAATAACCAGCTTTTGTATTTCTGAAGTGCCCTCGCCAATCGTGCAGAGTTTGGAGTCGCGATAAAATTTCTCCACGGGAAAATCCTTGGTATAACCGTACCCCCCATGCACCTGAACGGCGTCTGTGCTGACCTCGACCGCAACTTCGGAGGCATAGTATTTGGCCATTGCAGATTGTTTGGTGCATTTTTTTCCGGCATCTTTCAGGTAACCCGCTTGCCGGGTTAGCAATTCGGCAGCTTCGATTTTGGTGGCCATATCGGCAAGTTTAAAACTGATGCCCTGGAAATGGGCGATCGGCTGGCCAAACTGCTGGCGTTCCTTGGCGTATTTAACCGAGGCCTCGTACGCGCCCATGGCGATACCGACCGAGAGCGCGGCGATCGAGATGCGTCCGCCGTCCAGGATTTTCATGGACTGGATGAACCCCTCCCCTTCTTCCCCGAGTATCTGGCTTTTGTGCAGCCGGCAGTTGTCAAAGATCATTTCAGCGGTTTCGCTGGCACGCATGCCGAGTTTGTTCTCTTTTTTACCTGCAAGAAATCCGGGCGTTCCGCGTTCCACGACAAAAGCCGTCATCCCGCGGCTATCGAGCAGTTCGCCGGTGCGGGCGATCACTACCGCCACGTGGCCGCTGATCCCGTGGGTGATCCAGAGTTTATTGCCGTTCAATACCCAGTAATCGCTGTCGCGTGTGGCAACACATTGCATGCGCATGGCATCCGAACCAGTATTGGGTTCAGTAAGCCCCCAGGCGCCGATCCACTCGCCGGTAGCCAGTTTCGGCAGGTATTTTTGTTTTTGCTCCTCCGTTCCAAACGACAATATATGATTGGTGCACAAGGAGTTGTGTGCAGCAACACTCAGTCCGATAGAACCGCATACCTTGGCGATCTCTTCAATGATGGTAATATACTCCTGATATCCAAGACCGGCGCCGTGGTATGCCTCCGGCACGAGCACTCCCAGAAAGCCATGCTCGCCCATCTGGCGAAACAGGTCGATCGGAAAGTGTTGGCTTTCATCCCATTCCATCATGTACGGACGGATGTGGGTTTCAGCAAAATCACGTGCGCTTTGGCGAATAAGTTGCAGATTTTCGGCGAGTTCTACAGATTGTCCCATGTAAAGATTTTATTTGAAGTGAGGGCATAGTCAGCCTGTGTGGTGCAGGCATTTACCAGGCGGCATTAAGAACTCAAAGGTACGCCGAAAGTTTAAAAAGGGGTTGCATTTCTGAAAAGGCACGGCAATGATGGCTATTCCAGGACGAAACGGTGGAATTGCTCGATCTGCAAACCATAATTATCGATGGCCCAAAAGCGAAACTCCACGACGTCGCCGGGTTTGAATTGCCCGGGACCGGGATAAAACAGGTTGCCGATGCCGACTTCAGCATCAAGGGTAACCGTGTTGCTGCGTATGCCTTCAGCGCCCTGCAGAATGCCGCCAAATAATCCGTTCACCTCATAAGTGAACTCCCATTCGGTTACAAACTGGTCTTCGGCATCCGGATCGGTGGTGCTGACGCTCACCAGAAACTGGAGCGCGTCGCCGGGCGTTTGAGTGCCGCTGTTGTCGTCGTCAAACCAGCGCACGTCGAAACGGTCGAGACTGAGGGGGTAAGGATCGCGGTCACAGGCGCCCAGGAATAGGCTGATACCCAGTAAAAGGGATAAGATGGTCTTGTTCATATGCTTGAATTTTGAACAAACCTATAGGTATCATTACCGTCAGGGCAAGAGGTTGCAGGAAGTTTAGGACGGGTTTAACCATTGAGGAGGCCTTAACAATACTTTATATTATATTTTTAACACAACTAATATAAATGGCAGCCACTTTCTGCCCGGAATATTGGTCAATACTTATACTTCCCTTTCCAGTCTTGATGCAATTTTGCCCTGATCTTTTCTTCTGCGGGATTCGCCCCCGGTTCGTATAATACCTTTCCATCTACCCCTTCGGGGAGATTATCCTGTTGCACGAAATTACCTTCAAAATCATGCGCATACCGGTAACCGGAGCCGTAGTTCAACTCCTTCATCAGTTTGGTCGGCGCATTCCGCAGGTGCAGGGGCACAGGCAGGCTGCCGGTCTGCTTCACCAGACTCATGGCGTTCTCAATAGCCATGTATGCTGAATTGCTCTTGGCCGAGGTGGCGAGGTACACGGCGCACTGCGACAGGATGATCCGCGCCTCCGGCATCCCGATCATCCGGATGGCATCCATTGTTGTGGTAGCCAGCAGCAGGGCATTGGGGTTGGCGAGTCCTATATCTTCAGCGGCAAGAATGACCATACGCCGGGCAATAAATTCAATATCCTCACCGCCATCGAGCATACGGGCCAGCCAATATACGGCCGCGTTGGGGTCGCTGCCGCGCATACTTTTGATGAACGCCGATATGACGTCGTAATGTTGCTCACCGGTCTTGTCGTACAGGGCCGCGTTTTGCTGGATGAGTTCGCGAACCAGGTCGTTGGTAACGCGGAAAGGTTTTCCGGGTTCGCGGTAATTGGCGATGAGTTCGACGGCATTGAGCAGCCTGCGGGCATCGCCTCCCGAGTACAACAAAAGTGCATCGTATTCCTCGATCTGAAGGTCGAGTTCTTTCAGCAGGGCATCTTCTTTCAAGGCCCGGTCGACCAGCCCGATCAGTTCATCCTTGGTCAGGTGCTGGAGCACATATACCTGACAACGCGAGAGCAGTGCGGGGATAACCTCGAAAGAAGGGTTTTCCGTAGTAGCGCCTATGAGCGTGACGATACCCTTTTCGACTGCGCCGAGCAGGGCATCCTGCTGGCTTTTGGAAAACCGGTGTATTTCGTCGATAAAGAGGATCGCTCCTTTTTGCTGGAACAGGTTCTGTTTATCAGCGCTTTCAATGGCCTCCCTGATGTCTTTTACACCCGAATTAATGGCAGAAAGTTGAAAAAATGGTTTGTCCAGCAACTTGGCAATCAGTTGCGCCAGGGTGGTTTTGCCCACTCCCGGCGGTCCCCAAAGGATAAAGGAAGGGATTTTACCGCGTTCGATGGCCTGTCGCAGCACGGCGCCTTCACCCACAAGGTGCTGTTGACCGACATATTCGGCGAGACTTCGGGGGCGCATGCGTTCGGCGAGTGGCGTCATTTTGCTGAACCGGTTGATAATGTTGAAGGGTAGTTCGGTACTTTTGTGGCAAATGTAACCCGAAACCCCGTTTTAGGGAAAGCAAGCTCCCGCATATTAAGTGTCACACCGTTCAATGCCATATCCATGAATTTAACCGTAAAAATAGCCCTGTTTTCAGGTTTTGCCATTTGTTGCCTGTCTGCCTGTTCTCCAAAAATCGGCAACCCGCCGGCTGCCGGTTTCAACGCTACCGCTTCAGATACCAGAGCCCTCGCTGTCGCCGACGCGGTCATGAAAGCCATGGGTGGCCGGAAGGCGTGGGATGAAACCCGGTGTATCTACTGGAATTTCTTTGGCAGCCGAACGCTGATGTGGGATAAAAAAGCCGGAATGTGCCGCATCGAATGGCTGAAACGCCCCCTGAAGGTGATCGTTAACCTCAACGACGGCAGCGGCAAGGTCATGCTCGACGGCATGGAACAAACACATCCCGACAGTCTGGCAAAATACCTGGACCTGGGGAAAAAAGTATGGATCAACGACGCCTACTGGCTGTTTATGCCTTTCAAGTTGAAGGACTCAGGCGTTACGCTTAAATACCTGGGCGAAAGCACAACGGAACAGGGCGCGAGCGCCGATCTGCTGCAACTCACCTTTGCCGGTGTAGGCGTTACGCCCGACAACAAGTACCACGTCTGGGTCGATAAAAAAAGCCATCTGGTGACCCAGTGGGCATATTTTGAAAAATTCAGCGACGAAAAACCCAGGATCGTCACACCCTGGGCCGATTATCAGCGCCATGGAAAAATCCTGCTTTCCGGCGACCGGGGCAAGGAGCGCGCGCCGATCAGCCAGATCAGGGTAATGGAGATGCCGCCGGAAGGGGTGTTTGAACGGTTTTAGTCCCCGTTCATTACAGGCTCCCGCATAACAAGATTACTCACCACCAACACTACCGCTATATGAAGGCGAATATTGCCCTCTTCACCTTTGCCGTTATGTTCCTTTTCCCCTTTTGCAAAACCGCAAAATTTACCGACGCGCCCAAACCGCCGGAAAACTACAACCCTTCCCAGGAGCCGCCGCTGGTGTCTACGATCACCATTCCGGTCAATATCAGCGTAACCGACCTGGTAAACAGCCTCAATGCGCGGCTTTCTGGTCAGGCATTGTACGAGGATAAGTCTTACAACGACAACGGCAACGACGGGCTTATGCTTACCATCTGGAAAAGCCAGGACATCACGATGTTCCTCAGCGGAAATACCATCAAATACCGGCTCCCGCTCAAGCTCTGGATGAAGAAAAACCTGCTTGTCGCCGATGCCGAGGCGGAAGCGGAACTTGCGCTGAACATGAAAACCACATTCAGCATCAATGAAGACTGGTCGATCAGCACCCAGACCGACGTGGAATACCACGAATGGCTGTCAAAACCCAAACTCAAAACGGGCATCGGCAACATCAGTATTGAAACCCTGGCCAATATCGTCCTGAACCGCAGCAAAAAAGACCTCAGCCAGACCCTGGACCGGTTTGTAAGCCAGCAACTTACCCTGCGCCCGTTCGTGCAGGAGGCCTGGACCGCCATTCAGGAACCTATCCTGCTCGACTCTGCCTACCGCATGTGGGTAAAAACCACCCCTGTCAGTATCGGCATGACGCCGGTCAATGCCATTTGGAATACCATCACGGCCAAGATTGCCGTCGAGTGCCTAAACGATGTCACCTTTGGCGAAAAACCCTGGTTTCGCGAAAACTCCAGCCTGCCCAACCTGCAGCACATCAGCGATGCTCCCGACGAGTTCCAGGTGCGGGTAGCGACCGATGTGCCGTTTCCCGAAGCCGAACGCTTCGCCAAAAACACCATGATCGGCCAGGTATTCGAATCAGGAAAAAACAAGGTAAAAGTGGAAGACATCCAACTGTGGGGCAACAACGACAAACTGGTGGTTAACGCCAAACTTGCCGGGACCTTCAACGGCAATATCTATTTCATCGGCAGACCGGAATTCAATCCGGAGAAAAACCAGATCGAAGTCCGCGACCTCGATTTCCACATCGACACCCGCAATTTTTTGATGCGCTCCGCCACCTGGCTTTTTCAGGGCGCCATCAAGAATCAGATGAAAAAAGCGATGGTGTTCCCCATGCAAAGCAATATTGCCGGGATCAAATCATCGGTACAGGAATCACTCGCCCACTATGAATTGCAGCCCGGCATATTGCTCACCGGGACGGTGGACAGTGTAACTGTGGAAAATACCAAGATCACGCCCACAAGCATTCGGGTCAACCTTTTCTCCAAAGGAAAACTGAATGTGGATGTGAGAGGGTTGTGAGAGGAGTTTTAAAGAATCGTCACCTTGCAATTCATCATGAGCGTGTTCGAATAAAACGAGTGAGGCTGTATCATAAGTAATGATACTGAGCAATTTACCAAATTTTTTTGCAGGGCGACGTGGGTTTAGTGGTGGCACATGGGTAATACCAGCCGGTTTTCTGCAGAAAACCGGCTGGTATTACCCATGTGCCACCACTAAACCCACGTCGCCCTGCAAAAAAATTTGGTAAATTGCTCAGTATCATTACTTATGATACAGCCTCACTCGTTTTATTCGAACACGCTCATGATGAATTGCAAGGTGACGATTCTTTAAAACTCCTCTCACAACCCTCTCACATCCACATTCAGTTTTCCTTTGGAGAAAAGGTTGACCCGAATGCTTGTGGGCGTGATCTTGGTATTTTCCACAGTTACACTGTCCACCGTCCCGGTGAGCAATATGCCGGGCTGCAATTCATAGTGGGCGAGTGATTCCTGTACCGATGATTTGATCCCGGCAATATTGCTTTGCATGGGGAACACCATCGCTTTTTTCATCTGATTCTTGATGGCGCCCTGAAAAAGCCAGGTGGCGGAGCGCATCAAAAAATTGCGGGTGTCGATGTGGAAATCGAGGTCGCGGACTTCGATCTGGTTTTTCTCCGGATTGAATTCCGGTCTGCCGATGAAATAGATATTGCCGTTGAAGGTCCCGGCAAGTTTGGCGTTAACCACCAGTTTGTCGTTGTTGCCCCACAGTTGGATGTCTTCCACTTTTACCTTGTTTTTTCCTGATTCGAATACCTGGCCGATCATGGTGTTTTTGGCGAAGCGTTCGGCTTCGGGAAACGGCACATCGGTCGCTACCCGCACCTGGAACTCGTCGGGAGCATCGCTGATGTGCTGCAGGTTGGGCAGGCTGGAGTTTTCGCGAAACCAGGGTTTTTCGCCAAAGGTGACATCGTTTAGGCACTCGACGGCAATCTTGGCCGTGATGGTATTCCAAATGGCATTGACCGGCGTCATGCCGATACTGACAGGGGTGGTTTTTACCCACATGCGGTAGGCAGAGTCGAGCAGGATAGGTTCCTGAATGGCGGTCCAGGCCTCCTGCACGAACGGGCGCAGGGTAAGTTGCTGGCTTACAAACCGGTCCAGGGTCTGGCTGAGGTCTTTTTTGCTGCGGTTCAGGACGATATTGGCCAGGGTTTCAATACTGATGTTGCCGATGCCCGTTTTGAGTTTGGGTTTTGACAGCCATTCGTGGTATTCCACGTCGGTCTGGGTGCTGATCGACCAGTCTTCATTGATGCTGAATGTGGTTTTCATGTTCAGCGCAAGTTCCGCTTCCGCCTCGGCATCGGCGACAAGCAGGTTTTTCTTCATCCAGAGCTTGAGCGGGAGCCGGTATTTGATGGTATTTCCGCTGAGGAACATCGTGATGTCCTGGCTTTTCCAGATGGTAAGCATAAGCCCGTCGTTGCCGTTGTCGTTGTAAGACTTATCCTCGTACAATGCCTGACCAGAAAGCCGCGCATTGAGGCTGTTTACCAGGTCGGTTACGCTGATATTGACCGGAATGGTGATCGTAGACACCAGCGGCGGCTCCTGGGAAGGGTTGTAGTTTTCCGGCGGTTTGGGCGCGTCGGTAAATTTTGCGGTTTTGCAAAAGGGGAAAAGGAACATAACGGCAAAGGTGAAGAGGGCAATATTCGCCTTCATATAGCGGTAGTGTTGGTGGTGAGTAATCTTGTTATGCGGGAGCCTGTAATGAACGGGGACTAAAACCGTTCAAACACCCCTTCCGGCGGCATCTCCATTACCCTGATCTGGCTGATCGGCGCGCGCTCCTTGCCCCGGTCGCCGGAAAGCAGGATTTTTCCATGGCGCTGATAATCGGCCCAGGGTGTGACGATCCTGGGTTTTTCGTCGCTGAATTTTTCAAAATATGCCCACTGGGTCACCAGATGGCTTTTTTTATCGACCCAGACGTGGTACTTGTTGTCGGGCGTAACGCCTACACCGGCAAAGGTGAGTTGCAGCAGATCGGCGCTCGCGCCCTGTTCCGTTGTGCTTTCGCCCAGGTATTTAAGCGTAACGCCTGAGTCCTTCAACTTGAAAGGCATAAACAGCCAGTAGGCGTCGTTGATCCATACTTTTTTCCCCAGGTCCAGGTATTTTGCCAGACTGTCGGGATGTGTTTGTTCCATGCCGTCGAGCATGACCTTGCCGCTGCCGTCGTTGAGGTTAACGATCACCTTCAGGGGGCGTTTCAGCCATTCGATGCGGCACATTCCGGCTTTTTTATCCCACATCAGCGTTCGGCTGCCAAAGAAATTCCAGTAGATACACCGGGTTTCATCCCACGCCTTCCGGCCACCCATGGCTTTCATGACCGCGTCGGCGACAGCGAGGGCTCTGGTATCTGAAGCGGTAGCGTTGAAACCGGCAGCCGGCGGGTTGCCGATTTTTGGAGAACAGGCAGACAGGCAACAAATGGCAAAACCTGAAAACAGGGCTATTTTTACGGTTAAATTCATGGATATGGCATTGAACGGTGTGACACTTAATATGCGGGAGCTTGCTTTCCCTAAAACGGGGTTTCGGGTTACATTTGCCACAAAAGTACCGAACTACCCTTCAACATTATCAACCGGTTCAGCAAAATGACGCCACTCGCCGAACGCATGCGCCCCCGAAGTCTCGCCGAATATGTCGGTCAACAGCACCTTGTGGGTGAAGGCGCCGTGCTGCGACAGGCCATCGAACGCGGTAAAATCCCTTCCTTTATCCTTTGGGGACCGCCGGGAGTGGGCAAAACCACCCTGGCGCAACTGATTGCCAAGTTGCTGGACAAACCATTTTTTCAACTTTCTGCCATTAATTCGGGTGTAAAAGACATCAGGGAGGCCATTGAAAGCGCTGATAAACAGAACCTGTTCCAGCAAAAAGGAGCGATCCTCTTTATCGACGAAATACACCGGTTTTCCAAAAGCCAGCAGGATGCCCTGCTCGGCGCAGTCGAAAAGGGTATCGTCACGCTCATAGGCGCTACTACGGAAAACCCTTCTTTCGAGGTTATCCCCGCACTGCTCTCGCGTTGTCAGGTATATGTGCTCCAGCACCTGACCAAGGATGAACTGATCGGGCTGGTCGACCGGGCCTTGAAAGAAGATGCCCTGCTGAAAGAACTCGACCTTCAGATCGAGGAATACGATGCACTTTTGTTGTACTCGGGAGGCGATGCCCGCAGGCTGCTCAATGCCGTCGAACTCATCGCCAATTACCGCGAACCCGGAAAACCTTTCCGCGTTACCAACGACCTGGTTCGCGAACTCATCCAGCAAAACGCGGCCCTGTACGACAAGACCGGTGAGCAACATTACGACGTCATATCGGCGTTCATCAAAAGTATGCGCGGCAGCGACCCCAACGCGGCCGTATATTGGCTGGCCCGTATGCTCGATGGCGGTGAGGATATTGAATTTATTGCCCGGCGTATGGTCATTCTTGCCGCTGAAGATATAGGACTCGCCAACCCCAATGCCCTGCTGCTGGCTACCACAACAATGGATGCCATCCGGATGATCGGGATGCCGGAGGCGCGGATCATCCTGTCGCAGTGCGCCGTGTACCTCGCCACCTCGGCCAAGAGCAATTCAGCATACATGGCTATTGAGAACGCCATGAGTCTGGTGAAGCAGACCGGCAGCCTGCCTGTGCCCCTGCACCTGCGGAATGCGCCGACCAAACTGATGAAGGAGTTGAACTACGGCTCCGGTTACCGGTATGCGCATGATTTTGAAGGTAATTTCGTGCAACAGGATAATCTCCCCGAAGGGGTAGATGGAAAGGTATTATACGAACCGGGGGCGAATCCCGCAGAAGAAAAGATCAGGGCAAAATTGCATCAAGACTGGAAAGGGAAGTATAAGTATTGACCAATATTCCGGGCAGAAAGTGGCTGCCATTTATATTAGTTGTGTTAAAAATATAATATAAAGTATTGTTAAGGCCTCCTCAATGGTTAAACCCGTCCTAAACTTCCTGCAACCTCTTGCCCTGACGGTAATGATACCTATAGGTTTGTTCAAAATTCAAGCATATGAACAAGACCATCTTATCCCTTTTACTGGGTATCAGCCTATTCCTGGGCGCCTGTGACCGCGATCCTTACCCCCTCAGTCTCGACCGTTTCGACGTGCGCTGGTTTGACGACGACAACAGCGGCACTCAAACGCCCGGCGACGCGCTCCAGTTTCTGGTGAGCGTCAGCACCACCGATCCGGATGCCGAAGACCAGTTTGTAACCGAATGGGAGTTCACTTATGAGGTGAACGGATTATTTGGCGGCATTCTGCAGGGCGCTGAAGGCATACGCAGCAACACGGTTACCCTTGATGCTGAAGTCGGCATCGGCAACCTGTTTTATCCCGGTCCCGGGCAATTCAAACCCGGCGACGTCGTGGAGTTTCGCTTTTGGGCCATCGATAATTATGGTTTGCAGATCGAGCAATTCCACCGTTTCGTCCTGGAATAGCCATCATTGCCGTGCCTTTTCAGAAATGCAACCCCTTTTTAAACTTTCGGCGTACCTTTGAGTTCTTAATGCCGCCTGGTAAATGCCTGCACCACACAGGCTGACTATGCCCTCACTTCAAATAAAATCTTTACATGGGACAATCTGTAGAACTCGCCGAAAATCTGCAACTTATTCGCCAAAGCGCACGTGATTTTGCTGAAACCCACATCCGTCCGTACATGATGGAATGGGATGAAAGCCAACACTTTCCGATCGACCTGTTTCGCCAGATGGGCGAGCATGGCTTTCTGGGAGTGCTCGTGCCGGAGGCATACCACGGCGCCGGTCTTGGATATCAGGAGTATATTACCATCATTGAAGAGATCGCCAAGGTATGCGGTTCTATCGGACTGAGTGTTGCTGCACACAACTCCTTGTGCACCAATCATATATTGTCGTTTGGAACGGAGGAGCAAAAACAAAAATACCTGCCGAAACTGGCTACCGGCGAGTGGATCGGCGCCTGGGGGCTTACTGAACCCAATACTGGTTCGGATGCCATGCGCATGCAATGTGTTGCCACACGCGACAGCGATTACTGGGTATTGAACGGCAATAAACTCTGGATCACCCACGGGATCAGCGGCCACGTGGCGGTAGTGATCGCCCGCACCGGCGAACTGCTCGATAGCCGCGGGATGACGGCTTTTGTCGTGGAACGCGGAACGCCCGGATTTCTTGCAGGTAAAAAAGAGAACAAACTCGGCATGCGTGCCAGCGAAACCGCTGAAATGATCTTTGACAACTGCCGGCTGCACAAAAGCCAGATACTCGGGGAAGAAGGGGAGGGGTTCATCCAGTCCATGAAAATCCTGGACGGCGGACGCATCTCGATCGCCGCGCTCTCGGTCGGTATCGCCATGGGCGCGTACGAGGCCTCGGTTAAATACGCCAAGGAACGCCAGCAGTTTGGCCAGCCGATCGCCCATTTCCAGGGCATCAGTTTTAAACTTGCCGATATGGCCACCAAAATCGAAGCTGCCGAATTGCTAACCCGGCAAGCGGGTTACCTGAAAGATGCCGGAAAAAAATGCACCAAACAATCTGCAATGGCCAAATACTATGCCTCCGAAGTTGCGGTCGAGGTCAGCACAGACGCCGTTCAGGTGCATGGGGGGTACGGTTATACCAAGGATTTTCCCGTGGAGAAATTTTATCGCGACTCCAAACTCTGCACGATTGGCGAGGGCACTTCAGAAATACAAAAGCTGGTTATTTCGAGAGAAGTCATTAAAGAATGACGGTAGACCGGCCTTTCAGAAAAATATATTTTCAGTATGGCAAAGTATTTGATGTTTGTACATTAGCAGCCTGAATGGCGAATCAAGAATTTTCCCATAGTTTGTTTTGTTTTGTAATTTTTGAGCCTCTGTAGCATGCTACAGGGGTTTTTTTTGTCACGTGTGTACCCGACAACCCTCCCGCCGATACATTTGCCTACTTTTGCCGCATGAAAATTCACGTTGTTGATCTCGGTTTTCAGCAAATCGGGTGCGCTATTGCTGTTTTTGTGGTGGAGGGGCCCGACGGGCTTGTATTGATAGAAACAGGGCCGGCCTCTGCGCTGGATCACCTCAAGTCAGCGCTCCGGGACAAGGGCTGGAATCTTGCCGATTTCAGGCATGTATTTCTTTCACACATCCATTTTGACCATGCGGGCGCCGCATGGGCCTTTGCGGAAACCGGCGCAAACATCTACGTACATCCCAAAGGCCTGCCCCACCTTGCCAGTCCGGAAAAACTGTACCAGTCGGCACGTATGATCTACAAGGATCGGATGGACAGCCTGTGGGGCCCCATGCATCCGATCCCGGTATCCCGGTTATACGCGCCTTCACACGGCGAAGTGATCGAAGCATGCGGGCTGCGACTGACCGCCTGGTATACACCCGGTCACGCAGTGCATCATGTGGCATGGGAACTTTCCCCTATGCACGGTAAAGGCGCCGAAGCGCCGGTCCTTTTTACCGGCGATGTGGCCGGGGTAAAGATTGGCGACGGACCCGTGGCGCCGCCCTGCCCGCCACCGGATATCAATATCGAGGACTGGCAGGAGTCGATACGCCTGATGCGTAAACTGCCGTCCAATACGCTTTACCTGACCCACTTCGGGCGAATTGACCAAAAACAGAAGCACCTCGACGAACTGGAGCAACGCCTGCTCGCCTGGGCAGCCTGGATGAAACCGCATGCCGAACAACAAACCCCGCCGGATGCTGTTGTCCCGCTCTTTGAGTCGTTTGTCGCGGCTGAACTTGCTGAAACCGCCGTCGATGAAGCCGGCCGCCTAAAATACGAAACCGCCAACCCGGCCTTCATGTCGGTTGCCGGACTGCTCCGCTACTGGAACAAGAAAATCACCCACTGAAATTCTACCGGCTACAGTATTCATGGAAATTTTACGACAACTTGAAAATCAGGAAGTACTGGTCATCGGCGATGTCATGCTCGACCGGTACCTGACCGGCGCTGTCAGCCGTATCTCCCCGGAGGCGCCGGTACCGGTAGTGTTGCAGCATGCGGTGGAAGACAGACTCGGAGGGGCGGCCAACGTGGCGCTCAACATTCGCGCCCTGGGAAGCACTGCTGTGTTGTGCAGCGTCGTGGGGCGCGATGCCGACGGGGAAACATTCGGGCGTCTCCTTCCGGAAAACGGCATCAGCGCCGAAGGGATCATTTACTCCGGGGAACGGGTAACGACGGTAAAAACGCGCGTGGTAGGCAACAGCCAGCAAATGCTGCGGATCGACAGAGAGCATACCCACGACCTGAGCGCGGAAGAAACGGCAGATTTTCTGAAAAATGTGATGCGGCTGCTGGATGAGCGGAACATCCGTGTTGCGATCCTTCAGGATTACAACAAAGGTGTGCTGACGCCGGCCTTGATCCGAACGCTGATCAATACATTTCAAAAACGCAATATCCTGACCGCCGTTGACCCCAAAAAGGACAACTTTTTTGCCTATAAAGGTGCGGATCTGTTCAAACCCAACCTGAAGGAAATCCGCGACAGCGCGCCGTTTCCGGTAGAACCCACTCTGGATTCATTGCAACGGGCCAGTCATTTTTTGCGCGAAACGCTCGAAAATCGCTTTACGATGATCACGCTTTCCGAAAAAGGATTATTTTTGGACGAGCCAGCCGGTGAGGGCCGGATATTCCCGACGGTTCCGCGCAATATTTCGGATGTAAGTGGTGCGGGCGATACAGTCGTCAGCGTGGCTGCTCTGGGTTTGGCAGCAGGCCTGGATACCGCCGTAATCGCGGCATTATCCAACCTTGCAGGCGGACAGGTTTGTGAATTTCCGGGGGTTGTTCCTGTCCGGCGCGATATTCTGGCTGCCGAGCTCAATCAATGGTTGTCACAAAATGCTTTGCTATGAAAACATTATTTACGCTTTGGTTTGCCTTGCTGCTTACCGCTTCAATCAGTGCACAGGCGTTTACCGTTCCCGATACCCTCATTATTGAAAACTTTGAGAACGACCCCACCTCCAATATGCTCTCGGTGCCAAGCGGCGACGATCTGCAGTGGGTTAATTACGATCAGGATCACGAACTGGGACTGTGCGTGACGGGAGGAGCGACGCCTTACGGATGGTGGCAGGAGGGAGACTTCAGCGTACCTAATTCCAACCAGACAACCAACAGCGCCTTCACCAGTTGTTCCTACCTGGCCGATGAAAACGTGCGCAATGCCAACTGGCTTATTACCAGCCCGATAACTATTCCGGATAGTTCCTTCCGGCTCTTCTGGCGCTCGCTGTCATATTATGGCCCGGGCTATGTCGACGGTTATCATGTGTTGGCCTCGGAATCGTCCAACGACCCCGATTCGTTCAAGGTAACCTTGTTCGCTGCAGCCGAAATGACCGCCAATTCCGCTCCCGTCGGTTCCCTCAATCCGGCTGATTACGTTTATTCGGATGGGTACCTGCATGCCAACGGCTACACCGATACCACATATTTCTTCCTCGACTATTCAGAAGGACCTCCATTTTACCATGGCCGGCTGGAGCCGCATTCGGTCCAACTCAATGCTTTTGCCGGAAAGACCATCTATATCGCCTTCCTGCACGACTCGCAGAACGATTTCCTGCTACAGATAGACGATATTGTCATTTCCAATACGCCAACCACCTCCACCCGAACACCGGATCAGATACAGGCTTTCCAGGTGATGCCGAACCCAGTGCGTGACGGGGCTTATTTTTCCTGGTCGCTAAAAACAGCCCAGGAAAGCATGCTGACGGTCATGGACAACTCGGGCAAGGTGGTTTTCCAGCGGTTCTTCAACAGTCGTACCGGGGGCTTGTATTACCTGGAAGCGCAACAACTGGACGCGGGCGTTTATTACTGCACCCTTGAAACAGTTTCAGGGAAAGCGACAACGAAAATGATAAAACTGTAAAGTTTTTCTTTTCTTTGCGCCGTCCTTTTATTGATACATCAGTCCTTTGAAATCTTATGCTTAGTCGTCGCAGCGTTCGAATTAAAGTGATGCAATTATTGTACATGCTCAATCGCGACGAGCAACTTGCTTTCCCCGATCTGGTGAAAGAGTACAATGACGGCATCTGGAAAACCTACGAACTCTATATTTTCCACCTGTATGTGCTGCTTAAAGTAGCCCAATATGCAGAAAAAGATGCTGTGACCCGCGCGGCTAAGCATTTGCCGACAGATGAGGATAAGGTCTTTGTGCCCAGATTGTACACCAATCCCTGCATGCAAAGCCTTGCCAACCACGTCGAATTCCTGAAAATTGCAGCGAAGTACAAATCGAACGAGGGGATTGACGAGGACCATATCCGCACCCTCTATCAATCTTTCGACGATACGCCCGAATACAAGGCGTATCTGGCATTGCCGGAACCGGCCAACGAAGACCAC
This sequence comes from uncultured Bacteroidota bacterium, assembly GCA_937861115.1. Taxonomy (GTDB): domain Bacteria; phylum Bacteroidota; class Bacteroidia; order Chitinophagales; family Saprospiraceae; genus M3007. The sequence continues at coordinate 24,446 of CALMBD010000071.1, forward strand.
ACAAAAATTCTGCTTGAACTGTACCGTTTTCTGGTCAACCACGACATTTTCATCGAGATGTCGGAAGACCGGTACAACAACTGGCAGGACGACGAGTCGCTGGTCGTGGGCGCGATCAAAAAAACCATCAAGGTAATGCCGCTGGAAGGGCCGTTTTATCAGGAGTTTGAACCCTCCGATGAAACGGTGCGCGAATTCGGAGAACAGTTGCTGCGCAAAACCTGCCAGGAAGACCAGGCTTTGTTCGAACATATCGAACCCACGCTCAAGAACTGGGACGCAGAACGGGTAGCCGTACTCGATATGATCATGCTGAAGATGGCGCTGTGCGAACTGCTGCATTTCCCGACCATACCTACCAAGGTGACGCTCAACGAATTTGTGGAAATTTCAAAAGTGTATTCCACCGACAAAAGCAAGGACTTCATCAACGGTATCCTTGACCGCCTGATGAAAAAATTGCTGAAAGAAGAGAAGATCGTGAAGGAAGGCCGGGGCCTGATCGAGTAAAACAGCCGCTATAAAACATTAAAAAACCCGAATGGTGTCATTGCCATTCGGGTTTTTTATTGGCTGCCGGGAGGCGCTTATTTCAACAGCGTCACATCTCCTTTGTTCGTATATGTTTCCCCGTTGCCGCAGGTCACGCGCAGATACCAGGCGTACGAGTCGGGTGTAAGCTCTTTGCCTTTGAACGTCCCGTCCCAGCCCTGGGCTTGCGGGTCTTCCGTTTCATAGACTTTTTCGCCCCAGCGGTCCCACACCACAAAATACAACTCCTTGATATTCACACCCCTGACGATAAAGAAATCGTTGTTCGAATCGTTGTTGGGGGTAAACGCCTTGGGCACGAAAATATACGGTTCGATACATTCGCCGGTCATGAAGAATACCCGCACCGATGCGGTATCCGGGCAGAGTCCATCGGCAGTTGCCGTCACGATATATTCCGTATCCTCGTCGGGAGAGGCATTGGGATTGGCCGTTTCGGCGCCCGTCAGCGACGAAGAGGGCGTCCATTCGTATGTGATGTTGGTGCTGTTGCTCGTTACGGTTGCCATCAATTCGGTAGATTGTCCGGGACAAATGGTGTCCTTTCCAAGTACTTCTGCCGATACACTGATGCTGATTACATCCACCACAAACTGCATGGTGTCTTTGCAACCAAACTGGTTCGAGGCCTCGACGGTGTAGGTTGTTGAGGTCGTCGGGGTGACAACAGGGTTGGATATCGGGTCCAACGCAGGCGTCCATGTATAGGAAAGTACATCGCCCTGGTCGAGGTTGGTGATATTCAACTCGGTGCTTTCACCGAGACAGATCTTCCGGTTTTCCGGCTCGGCGTCGATGTCCACCTGGGCGTTGTTGACGCCAATAGAATCGACGGCCATACAACCGGCAGCATTTTGCGCCATGACGTAGTACATGCCGTTTGGAACCGGTGTCACGACAAGTGAGTCGCTGGTCTCCGGGAGGGTAGGGTTGAAACCGGGGTTGTCAGCCCAGGTGAACACATCAGCGTTGCTGTTCAATACTTTTATGGTAAACTGACCGTCGGAACACAGAATCTGATCTTCAGGCAAATCGACAGTGGGCGCTTCCTGGGGGATTACGGTTATGGAGTCTGTAACGGTACATCCGCCATTGGTGATCATAACGATATAAAGCGTTGTGTCGGTTGGCGACACCTCCGGGTTGGGGTTGGTCGGATCGAAATTGGGGTCGTTTGGTTCGGAAACCCAGGTGTAATCGTATCCCGCATTGAAATCGGGATTCAGTGCTACGCTGTTGTCGGGGCAGATCGGTTTTTCGCTGCTGATCGAGTCATTCACGACGTTGATATCGATCTGGGCCGTAACTGTGTCGGTGCAACCTGTTACATCGGTCACGGTAAGGGTTACGGTCACCGACATCTCATCGGTAAAGGTAAGCAGCGGGTTTTGCTCGTTTGAAGTCTGGCCTGTAGAGAACGACCAGTTCCAGGAAGCCAGCGGGTTGCTGTGCGTGGTTTGGTCGGTAAACTGAACCACAGCCTGTTCTGTGCAAGCCTCGTAATTGTTGGTTATGGCTGCGAGAACGGCAGCGCCCGGCAGAACGGTAATTGTCGTGTCGAAGGGAATAACGCAGTTCTCTGTGGAAGCGAAGGTAACCGTATAGACCCCGTTGGTGGCATAGGCATGCGTGGGGTTGGTAGCTACGCTCGTGCTGTCGTCGCCAAAATTCCAGGTACCGCTGATGCCGCTGGTGTTCTGGAAATCGACGAGGAGACCGTTGCACAGATCGGCGGAAATATCACCGTCAAGCGAGATACTGGGCTGCAGGGTAATCTGGGTGACAAACTCCCGCACACAGTCGAACTGATTGGAGACCGTTACGGTCACAGTGTAGTTGCCGGCAGGGCCGATTGCCGTCACATCAGCTGCGCCTTGCGGCGAAATTACCAGGCTCGGGCTGCTGGAAGTCCAGGAATAATTCAGGTTGTCGACCGGATCGAGGTTGGTTACGCTGAGGGGTAATGCGATGTTTTCGCAACCCGACACAGTGGCATCGAATGAAACGTCAACATCAACGCTGTTCCCCGTCAGTTGTACGTCCTCCGTTTCGGTGCAACCGTAAATATCCGTGGCGACGACGTTGAATGTTGTCTGGCCCATGGCCATTACATCCACCATCGAGGCCATACCCACGGTGTCGCCATTGCTGTTGGTCCAGACAAAGGTGGACGTCACGTTTGCATTGACCAAAGCGGTCAACGTCGCAACGGTATCGCAGGTGACAATAGAGTCGTTCAGAACGCTCAACTGGATCGGTATGACGCGAATGACCTTGATGTCAACCGTATCGGAGCATTGGCCGTTGTTGGCAACCAATTGATAGTCGGTGGTTGCCGCCGGATCGGCAATTACATTGAGCGAATCGGGGTTAAACGTAAGCCCGGTCATCGGCGACCAGGTGTAGGTATTGCCTGCTGCGCCGGTAACGGAGATGGGTATGGGTGCATTGTCGCAATCGAACACGGGTGTGGATACACTTACCGTCACTTCAGGTATGGATTTGATCTCGAAAGGCGCCGTAAACGTACTGGAACAGCCTGCGTTGGTGGTGACGGTCAATTCCACGGTGCCGGTTTCATTGGCAAAGAATGTGATGATCGGTGGTGTTTGCTGGCTGGACTGCGTGGGCCCGCCGCTCCACAAGATATTCCACTCCCATCCCGTAATAGTGCCGTACTGATCGGTCGAGGCGTCCTGAAACTGAACGGTAATCGAATCGCCGAGGCATTCCAGTACATCCAGGTTCCAGTTGGCCATGGGGTTGGAGAGCACCCCGATATCTGCCACGCCGATGGCAGTACAGCCTTTGGAGTCGGTCACGACAACGGGATAGGCCCCGGGCGCCAGGTCTGTAAGATTCTGGCCGTTTACGGTTGAACTGTCCGGGTATGTCCAGACGTAGTTATACGGCGAAGTGCCGTGGGAGGCAATGGCCATGGCGGTTCCGGTGCTGTCGCCCATGCAATTGACGTCTGTATCCGTTACATCGACTTCGACCTGGTTGTGGGCGCCGACTACCGCTGTTGCCATACCCATGCAGCCGTTGTTGGGATCGGTTACGGTGACAGACACCACGGTGCCGGCCGGGATACTGTTGATCTGCGGTACATTGGGATTGGGCTGGGGCAGCCACTGGTAATTATAGACGCCGGTAGGCGGGTTCACGAGGGCAGTCGCCATGCCATTGTCGACGCCCGGGCATTCTGCTTTGGAGATGATCAGGGTAATATCCAGGCCGGAAATGGAGTCGACAGTCACGGTGAAATCATGCTGACAGCCATTGGCGTCGAATACGCACACGTAGTAGTCGCCGGGACCCAGGTCGCAGGCAGTTGGGCCTGTTACACCGATCACCGGCCAGTTGTATGTGTAGGGTGGGGTGCCACCGACACCCTGCACCGTAACACAGCCGTTGTTGGCGCCGCAGGCGGGCGAATTGGATACCACTTCAGCGTCGAGCGGGGTGGGTATATGTACCGTATCCGTATCAAATGCCATGCAGCCGTTCTTGTCGGTTACAGTCACCGAATAGGCGCCTGCCGGAATACCTTGTTGCCCTTGAGTGATGCTGTCGTTGTTCCAGGAAAACGTATATGGCATTACACCGCCTGCTACGGCGGCAAATACCGCGCCTCCGTTCGGCAGGTTGGCACACGGAATATTCGTAACCATCACATCAACGAGCAAGGGCGGGTGATCCGTTAGGACAACCGTGTCGGCATAGGTACAACCCTTGGAATCGGTGATGGTAAGACTGTATTCGCCGGCGGCGACATTGACAAGGTTCTGATTGGAAACGCCGTTGCTCCAGGTCCAGGTAAACGGCGGATTGGTTCCAAAAACCGTGATTCCGATGGCGCCGCTCGCTTCGCCGTTGCACTTGGGCTTGGTAAAGACATAGCTCGGCAGAAATGCTGCAATCGGGGCAACATTATAGGCCTTGACCGTCGAACAACTATTGGCATCGGTTACGGTGACGAAATAAGTGCCCTGGGTATTGACCTGGATTTCCTGTGTAAGATCGTTGGTATTCCACTCATATGTGTAGGGCTGGGTGCCGCCGCTCGGGTTGGCGGTGAGTGTACCCGTTACGCTGTTGCAGCTCAGTCCGGAGGCGGTAATCGTCGCCTCCAGGGGATCGGGCTGGGTAACCGTCACATTACCGGTAGCTGTCAGGCCGTCCTGATCCGTTACGGTGACAAAGTAGGTGCCTGCGCCAAGACCGAAGTTGGTCTGGCCGGCCTGACCATTATCCCACAGATAGGTATATGGCTGGTTGCCACCCGTGGGTGTCACGGTAGCGGAGCCGTTGGTAAAGCCATTGCAGCTGGGCTCATCGATGGTGAAGGAAAGTTGGATAGCTTGTCCGTTCGCCACATTTGCAACGAGTATCAGTAGCCAAAACGCCGAAAAAAGGCCGTATTTCATGCAGTAAGGAATTTTACAAAAGATATTATCCATGGTTTTCGGTTGCTTAGTTTTTGAATAAACGCACTTCGAGAATCTCGGCGCGGCGCTCGCGGGATGCTTCGGGGCTGAATACCGAACGGCGTTTGTCGCGCGCGTCGTCGCTCACGCCGGGCGTTGCCTCGCTTTCTCCAAGTGGCAGCGTGGATACTTTCAATTGCCCGTTCCGGATATACGACTCGAAGATGCCGTTCTCGTATTTTCTGAAATAATTGCGCACACTGGCGATGCGCCGTTGGGTCAGCGCCAGGTTGTATTCAGACGTAGCCAGCGGGCTGGCAAAGGCCTTTACCATGATCTCGATACTGGAACCGCCTTTCAGAAACAGATCGAGGTTGCTCGTGAATAGTTCCAGTTTTACAAACCCGCCGTGTATTTCCTCATCGAAGAAGCGACTCAGTTGTGCGGCAGCTTCTTCTTTTTCCACACCCGGCAAGCCTGTTGTATATCGCTGGATAAAGGCCTCTTTCCGCGCTTCATACCGATCGATGGTCTGGTCGTAAGCCTGACGGGTACTGGTAGCCCAGGTGCGCGGATCGGGCTGGTCATTGTCAAAATACAGGGTAATAGGCAGGTAAGCGCTCATGGACGCCGGCGTCAGGAACAGGTTTTTGGTAATCGTACTTCCGGCAATAGCCGCCCGGAGTTCTTCTGCCGTAACTACTACCGTATCGGGCAAAAAGCCTTCTTTTTCGGCAGTAATGGTAAACATGCGCCTTCCGCCCACATTCATTTTCGATTCGTTGCTTTCTGCGCCTGTAAATTTTTCATCGGCTGCTATGCCGGGTATCTCGTAGAGCCGTATCTGTACGCCATTAAGTGGCTCTCTGGT
>CALMBD010000072.1 GCA_937861115.1 uncultured Bacteroidota bacterium
AATCAGTGTCATCAGCGTGCCATACAAACCTCGCGGCCATAAATCTGCGCTAATCTGCTCAATCAGCGTCATCAGCGTGCCATCAACTCACCGAACATTCGAAAATATCTTTCTCCGAATGCCGGGCTTCTGTCCAAAATTTAACAGCAGGCCCACTTCCATATCTGTTGACTTCAGGTAGTTGATCAGTTGAAGTTCATGCTCGCGGGCAATGCTTTCGGCTGCTTTGAGTTCAAGGATAACACGATCGTCTACAACCAGGTCCGCATAGAATTCGCCGACTAAAAGTGATTCATAAAATACCTTGATCGGTTTTTGTGCCTCCGTCTTCATACCGGCACGCTGAATCTCGTAAGACAAAGCGTTTTGGTAGACTTTTTCCAGAAATCCGAATCCCAGGTGGTTGTAAACTTTGAAGAAACATTGAATAATGCGATCAGTGAGATATTGGTGCAGGTAGGTCATGGTGAAATATTTATAAATGATGAAGAATGTGTTGTCGTGGATGGCACGCTGATGACACAGATTATGCTGATTGACGCGGATAAATGCGTAGAGTAGATGGCACGCAGATGACACAGATTATGCTGATTTTCACTGATAAAAGTGATAAAAAGTATTAAAATCTGTGTCAATCCATTCAATCTGTGTCATCTGCGTGCCAACACTTCCTCTACGCCGAAGTACTTACTCCAGAACCAGTTCGAATTCCACGCGGCGGTTTTGCTCGCGCCCCTCTCTGGTATCATTTTCAGCGATCGGACGGTTTTCACCAAATCCGGCGAAACGCAGGCGGTTGGCTTTGATGCCCCTGAACATCATGTAGTCATAGCAGGTTTTGGCGCGCGACTCCGACAGGCGGAGGTTGTCGCGCTCATCGCCCACATTATCCGTATGCCCGCTGATGGACAGCGTATAATCGGGATATTGCCGCATGATATCGACAATTTCATCCAGAATGGCAAAGGATTGGTTTTTGAGCGTCGCCTTGCCGGTTTCAAACTGAACGGCCTTTGTGGCAAATGCCAGCCGTTCCTTGGTCTCCTGTTTTACTTCAGGGCAACCGTAGTTGGTGGCGAGACCCGGTGTATTCGGGCACTTGTCGTTTTTGTCGGCTACACCGTCGCCGTCGCTGTCTTTTTCATCCGGGCAGCCCTTGTTTTCGGGCAGACCGGGCGCATTCGGGCATTTGTCGAGGTTGTCGGCCACGCCGTCGCCATCCGAATCGGGACAGCCGTCGAACGAACCTGCCACATCCGGGCATTTGTCGTCTTTATCCGCAAAACCGTCGCCGTCGCTGTCTTTCACATCCGGGCAGCCGTTATTATCAGCGGTACCGGCCTCTGTGGGGCACTGGTCGTCTTTGTCGGGCACACCGTCAAAATCGGTATCGGGGCAGCCATTCCAGCGGCCGGGCTCAGTCGGACATTCGTCGTCTTTGTCGGCAAAACCATCCTTGTCATAATCCGGGCAGCCTTTGGTGTCTATCGGACCGGCATCATAGGGACATTCGTCTTCGTTGTCGCCAATTCCGTCAAAGTCGGCATCCGGGCAGCCCAGCGCTGCGGCGGGTCCGGCCTTGTCAGGACATTTGTCCAGCGCATCCGTTACGCCGTCTTTATCCCGGTCGGGCGCTTCAACAGGTTTGGGATCCGACTTGTGCAACAGGTAAACGAAACCCGCGCCAACCTGTACGTTGTCGCGGAGGTCATTCGTCGCTTTGCGGTACTCGCCCTGAACGTTGATAAACGCGTATTTGGAAATCCGGAAATTCAGGCCAGCGCCAAATGGCAATTGCAGGTGTCCGTTGTCAAAGTCTTCAAGAAAGTATCCCGCTCCGCCAAAGACGTAGGGAGATATTTTAGCGTCGTTGCGCATGTTGCCCAGGTGGAATACCAGATCCAGGCTTGTCGTGACCGTATTTTCCGTGATGCCGGGCAACTTGGCCAATCCCAGTTTAAAGGGAATACCGACGTTGAGAAACGGTGCGATATTTCTAAAGTAGCCCAATTCGAAGCCCTGGCTCAGGCGAAGGTCTTCGTCGTTTAGCGTGCCATAGTCAAAGAAATTGAGTTTGGCGTGTACGGCATTTGGGAATTCTTGATTTTGGCCCCTGATGGGCTGCGTTTGCAGGCAAACTGCCAACAGGATTAATAGGAAAAGTTTTCTCATTGCTATTTTTCATTGAATGTTTTGCAGGAGAAAACAAAAGCGATGCCAATAACCGGTTTGGGGTATTAAAAAGGGCTTCAAAAACGTCATGTGTGCGACAGACTGGCATTGGAGCGGCTATTATTTGTATAAATAAATTCCGCGCTCCGGGCAATATATTACCCTTCTGCAAAATATAACAGGCCTGAAAAGAGCAGGCGACCGTTTTGTCTGACCTGTACGGAGTGCAGCCCCGCTGTTATTCCGGGCAGCGAGACATGGCCCGGCCAGGTATGCTGCCGGATGAGCAGACGGCCTGTTAAATCGAATACCTCCAGGTCAATCATCGCTTCGGAATCAATGTTTTCGCAGGAGATCGAACTGCCGGGGTAAAACGGATTGGGCAGAAAACACGAAAACGATGGCGTTTTTTTATCAAATACAGAAGAAACAGCTCCGCTACATTCTGAATAATAATAAACGTCCAGACCATTGGGGTTCCAGATCGTGCTAAAGTTCTTGAGCGTATCGGAATATACGTACTGGATCGGATGCGGCGGCCTCGGTTCGTACCATTCCGTGACGCGCAAGGGAGGAAGCGGGAAGCCCGGATTGCTTACGCTTGGGAATCGGTAAATAACGACCTGTTTTTGCAAGGCCGAATCGGGGAAATACTCCAGGGTCCGGTTTTCGTAAGGAAGCCACTGGTTGATGGAAGGGTCCCAGATGTACTGGTCCCGGTACGCCAACTGCTGCAAGGTGTTATACCCGATCAGGTAACGCTTGTATTGGACCCACGACAGATAGGTCTGCGTATTGCCCTTGTATTCAAAACGGGCCGAGAGTTGCCCATTGGCATTAAAAATCGAATCGTACCGGTATTGATACCGCCATATTGCCAGGGGGATATTCCAGTTGTATACGGCAAGACGATGTGTATCGCCCTGGATCGCAAAGGTGGTGGTGGAAAGCGGCCGCCAGTTGGACATGGCAGATTGCCAGGTGAGTTGCAAACTTGTATCCGGCAGCGCCCAGTTGTTGATAAAGGAATTGACGGTGCGGGAACTGTTGTTCCATACCCCGGTCGGAATATCCCATTGCTGGCGGAGCGTTTCGACCAGGCGATCCTGATCGTCGTAGGTATACTGAAACCGGAAGTCGTTTATCCAGCTCTGTGTGGCATTATCCCATCGGATACGCCTGAACTCCTCGAGCAACCCGCTGCCGCTGTACGTGTTTATCAATTGTTCAAACGCGGTTCTCTTGCGATACTGCGTCTGGCCGGTAGCCGTATACAATATCACCTCCAGGGTATCCCATGTGTTGGAAGCCGGACTCCAGGCCAGCGACGTCCAGGACTGGACCGTACCGCCGGGGTAATAGTTATTGACCGACAGGTTGTTGTTGATCCATTGCAAGCCGGTGGTATCCCACAGTTGGCTCAGGGTTTCCAGCAAAGCCCCGTCGGGTGTATTGGTAATCAGGGTATAGTGGTAGTCGTTCCACTGATGCTGAATGGTATCCCAATGCTGACGCAGGATGCCTTTTTGGTTCGAGGCAGGGTATTCGTACAGGTCGCGGGTATAATTTTCCACGATGAACGGCGTAGCATCCTGGCTGCGTTGCTCCAGAATGACGGTATTCCTGTCGAGGCTGTCATAACTGTAGTACTTGCGTTGAGTATCGCGGTAATCGGACACACCGGGATCAAAAAATGAACTGATCACAGAATCCAGTCGGAGCGGACAATTAATGGCGCTTCCGGCAGTTTGGCATGTGGCGGCATGGGTGCAGGCGGTACACAGCAGCAGGGCAAGGATTACTTTCATCATGGCATTTTGTTCAATTGATACACCTTGCCAGATACCGGAATCCTGTGAGATGCTGCCTTGTATTTGCCGCCCTTCAGGATAAGTTTTGCGCGTTATTCCCCACGCAACAGGCGGCTGGCCAGTCGCCGGGCCTCCTGCTTCGGGCTTTTCCACCATTGCACGGATAGCGCCGGAATCGCTTCGATTTTGTTGCGCTTGAAAAAGTGTTTCATTTTCTGTTCCCACTCATAAGAAGGCATTGGCGATTCGGCAAGTACGCCGTCGAACAGTAGGACGCTGCTGTGCTCTTTCTTGCTCCTGGCTTGCAGGAACAGGGGAACCCTTACTCCGGCGGCCGGAGCATTGCGCAGCATCTGGCTCGGCTCAAAGTAGGGCCGCAGTGCAATTTCGACCTCCTCCATAAAGGTCGAAAACGGATAGAACGACTCCGTATAGTTAAGCAATCCCTTCATTTTTTGAAGTTGCTCTTCCGCCGCCGTCTGATCGCCCTGTTGCAGGTGGTCGGCAAAAGTGACCAGGTGCGAAAGGATACACGTGCCGAGGAAATTTTTGTCGGCAGCCAGCACGGAATACAAACCCGTCGGGATGGAATGCGCAATAAACATTTTTTGGGTAGCACGGGTCAGGACAACGTGCAACTGATTGAATCCCAACTGGCTATTCCAGAAATGCAGGTGGCGGGTCAGGCTGCCGTGTGCATCGGTCGTGCCGTGTGTCAGGGAGATGAGCAGGATATCGACGTGTTGCCCCTGGAGTTCGGCAAACTGGTAAACGCCAAGGCCGCTCAGCAGCATTTGTTGTATTTTTTCAAAACCGGGCTGCTTGCGTTGCCTGATCTTGAGCAACTGCCCGGCGATCAGATCGCGCTGTTGTACGGTCGAGCAGGCAATACCGACAACGGGGTAGGTTCTTGCCGCCGTCGGCTCGATCAGGTTGAGCCAGTCGATGATCTGACGGGCTTCCGCCTCATTGGTGCCGGTATTTTCATCATAGCGCCCTTCCACATTGGCCACAATGGTTGCATCTTTTGCCACTTTTCCGGCGGGAAGCCGTTTGTATGGCGTGCCAAATGCAATTTTGTTGAACCGGACCCACTCTTCAGGACTGTCCTGATGCTGGTAATCAAGGTTGAGCGTCTTGGCGCCGATGCCCTGGCAAAATTCCAGGAAATCGTCTTCAGCAAATGGCGTCATGTCCTGCTTTGAATCGCCGAATACCACCAGGTTTTTGGCCATATCGAAGAGGTGGTAACATTCCTGCTTGGCGATGTTGTGCGCTTCATCGACGAGCACAAGGTCGAAGGTCATATTGGACAGTTGCACCACATCAAGGGCAACCTGCGGTGTGACAAGCAGCACGGGCAGTGTTTCCGTAAGCGATTGAATGTGCTTTTGGAACAATTCTTCCGACTTATGACCGGCTGAAAGGGTGCGGTTGTTTTTACCAAACCAGGTCTTGAAAGCCGTCCCGTCTGCCGATTTCAGCGCACGCAATGCCTTGTTTTTCCGGTTTTGCCACAGGGCGCTGATCTGGAAAGGCAACATTTGCCGCAATTCGCGCAGGTTGGTCTCCAGGTTATCCAGCATGCCTTCATCCCATTGCATACCTGGATTGAAGTTGTTTTGCAGCAGATGATGGAGGTACCAGCTTTCAAAAGCGGCAAGCCAGTTATCGGGTTTGATCTTACAGAGTGCGCGCACCACCTTTTGTTCCGGGCCGCCCAGGTTGAGCCAATGCTTTTGCCAGATATAAAAATCCTCAAAATCGCGGAGGTAGAACTGTGTTTCTTCCAGCCTCGATATCATATCTTCGAGAAACTCCTGTCGCTTGGGGATGGTAAGCATTTCATGCTTCAGCGTATCACCGTACAGGTTGACATTGTTGAACTCTTCGAGGAATACGTCCATGGCGTACTCCAGTTCCTTGATCTGCTCCCTGAAGTCGAGGTCGGCGTGTATGCTTTTGGCATTCAGTCGACGTACATCTTCCCGCACCACGCTGGGAATACGCCGGCGCCAGAGGCGCAGCGTGGCTTCAAAATCCTTGGTGTATTCGGATATTTTCTTGATGTTCCGGTTATCGAACTGCGCCGGGAAGTCAAAGTCAAAGTATTTCCGCAGGCTGTAAGTGCGGCGCATCTCTTCGAAGGTCGTGCCGATTTCACCCTTTGCCGTCAAAATCTCTTTATAGCGATCGGAAAAAACGCCGTATAACTTTTCGGAGGCGGATATAGGTTTTTCAAAATCGCTGCCAAAACGCTGCACCCCGTCTTCCAGTCCGTCGCGAATACGCTTGACGAACGCGGCCAACTCGAAGTAGTACATCTCGTAATGGTCGAGCAGCGACTCGGCATAATCATTGGTTTTGGAAATATAGCGGTGGTGCAGGGCTGTTGCTTTTGCCAGCAGTGCCTTTACCTGTAGTTCTGTCCATTCACGCCCCTTTGCAACATCGTGGTTGATAAATACCGAATCATTGAGCCTGCCCAGAGGGTGTGTCAGGGTCGGGAAACGCCGGAAAAGCGGTTCACTGGCATATATGGCCTCCACAATGGCGTCGAATTCCTTCTTGCTCAATTCAAAGTCTTGCGGATTTAAATAACTGAGCAGCAGTTCCTTGCCTTCCGTTCGGTTGGCGCGGAGGTATTTGCCCACCGTTTCGGTGAAGTTAAGGTCGCCAAACAGCGGCGCACGCAGTTCTTCCCAGGCGTCGTCGAGTTTGCGCTGTTCGCGCTGGGTTTTATTCAGCGCCGTCTTGAACAGTTCTTCGTTGTAAAGCGCCTTGTTTTTGTTTTCGGAAGCCATACGAAGCATATCGGCGAGCATCAGCTGATCGCCGGCGATATCGCGAATGACAAAAGACACATCGCCAAAACCTTTTTCCAGCAGGAATTTCTGCGCGCGGCGCAGGGCATTGATATTCTGGGATACCACCAGGCATTTCTTGCCGTGTGACAGGGCATTCATCACGATGGCCGAGATCAGGTAGGTCTTTCCCGTACCCGAAGCGCCTTCCACCACCGTCAGGGCATTGTGCTGAATCGCATGCAATACCGAACGCTGGGAGGGGTCAAGGGGCAACATGGTAAACGTATGTTTCCAGTCGGCCGCATCGGCTGGCAGGTCGGGCGCCACGGTAGGCGGATGGGTCACGGTAGTGCGCGGCAGCGTGGGGAATATGCCCACTACGGCCGACCACAGCAGGCGGCCTTCTTCTATATATCCCCTGGCCGTCACGTTAGACGGGAAAGGCTGGATACTGAGCGGCAAACCGTCTTCTACCAGCCCCAGCATCAGGCGCACCCCTTCACACAAATCGTCGAAGGTTTTGGAACTCAGACTTTTGCTTTCGGTTAATTGCTGGGCGCGGCGGGAAAAATCGGTGCCATTCAGGGCGTCGAGCAAGTGAAAAAGCGGGTAGTTGGGTACCACGGTATGGGTGTCATTCCGCTGCATGGTCCAGTTATCGACATGTTGCGCATGCGGCTCCAACTGGACTTGCCAGACAAACAATGGGGCGGCGATATCGTAGCCGCCCATTTTGGACAACACGAAAGGATAACCGATCCCGAGGTTCTTTGTTCCGAAAACTTTTTCCCGGTTTCGGGCCTCGAAATAAAAGTGATCGAGCCAGTTGCTTGCGGGGAAATTGGCCTGTACGGACAGGTCGAATTTCTTGTTCTCCACCAACTCGTGTATGCAACTGATGGCCAGGTCCACGTCGATCGTTGTGAGGTCGGCGCGCATGGGCTCATTCGGAAGCGCGTTGAGCCATTCGAGCGCCGCACCGCTGTAGGCAGGCGTTGCCACAGATTTATTTTCGTTGGGGGACAAGGCAGGGATGGCAGATTCAGACATATTATAATGTTTGGCTTTCAGTCAATTGTCGTTGTGCAAAAGAACGGTTTTTGCGGGAAATGGTCATATACAAATCGCATTCCATTCATTTATTTTTGGGGTCAGGGGTGCATTGTTTTTCACTAAACGACGTACATTTGCGGCGGCGCCGGGCGACCAGCTCCTGCAAAACCTCCCCAGGGCGGAAACGCAGCAAGGATATGTGGTCGTAGCGGTGTGTCTGGCGCTTTTTATTGTTTTCGGGAGGCAAATTTGCAAGAGGGGCAACTGAAAATTTTCCAAGAAAATTTTCAGTTGCCCCTCTTGCAAATTTACCTTACAAGGTTAAATCTATTAAAAATGATACCAGGCCTTGGAGATACCGGCTACTCATTTTTTCAACTTCAACCATCAGCAATGCTCTTTTTCATCGATACAGCCAATCTTGACCACATCCGCGAGGCCGCAGAGCTCGGCATTCTGGACGGCGTAACCACTAACCCTTCCCTGATGGCCAAAGAAGGCATCAGCGGTGAAAAAAACATCCTGAAGCACTACCGCACTATTTGTGATATCGTCGGCGAAGGCCGTGATGTGAGCGCAGAAGTTATTTCCACCGACTTCAAAGGCATTGTATCGGAAGGCAAAAAACTGGCCGAGATACACCCGAATATTGTGGTTAAGGTGCCCATGATCAAGGAAGGGGTCAAGGCCATTTCTAACTTTACGGAGATCGGTATCCGCACCAATTGCACCCTGGTTTTTTCGGCCGGTCAGGCCATTCTGGCAGCCAAGGCCGGCGCAACCTACCTCAGCCCGTTCATCGGCCGCATCGACGACACCAACTGGGACGGGATGGCGCTGATCAAGGAAATCAATAAAATCTATACGATACAGGGATACGAGACGGCCATACTGGCTGCCAGCATCCGCAGCCCGCTGCATATTGTACAGGCCGCCAAGGCCGGCGCAGATGTGGTTACCTGCCCGCTCAACGCTATCATGGGCCTGTTCCAGCATCCGCTGACAGACATTGGGCTGGAGAAATTCCTGGCTGATTACCGGAAAGCGAATGGGTAAGCAGGAAAAACGCGTCCTGTTCATATAAAAAGGGGTCTCGCAGGTACAATTCTGACAGGAATTGTACTCACGAGACCCCCTCTTTTTGTCGGCAGACCTGAATCAGGCCGGTTTTGAATCGTCGCTCTCTGCATCCTTTCCGGTCATAAACTGCCGGGCATCATCGGCTTTATCTCCAACAAAGTCTTTGGCCTTGTCCCAGAAGTCTTTCCCTTTTTCACCGGCTTCGGCAAGTTCCTCTTTCGCATCGCCCAGCAATTCCTTGGCCTTCTCCGAAAGGAAACCCAGTGCTCCGCCTTCATGCGCGGCTATTTTTTCACGCAGCGCCTTCAGTTCGGCAGCAGCCTCGGAGGCTTCTTCCTTCCCTTCGGCAGCCATTTTCTCTGCCTTTTCGCTGATCTCTGCAAATTTTTCAGCAGACACGTGTTTCAACTCCTCGAACTTAAGTCCGGCTTTTTCCAGGGCGGTTTTGGCGGTATCGGAGAGGTTTTTTAGCAAATCTTCCATAAGTATTGTGTTTTGTTTCGTTAAAAAATCGGTCTGCGAATATAACCTTTTTTCTCCGGTTCTCCAATATAAATAAAAATCAGGAGCGCTCCTCCCATATCTGCGCCAGATGCACGATGGTTTCCGCGGCTTTGTTCATATCCTGCACCGAAACCCACTCCTGTTTGGAGTGAAAGGCGTGTTCGCCGGCAAAGATATTCGGACAGGGCAAACCCATGAACGACAGCCTGGAACCGTCGGTACCGCCGCGAATGGATCGTTTGAGCGGCTTTTCAAATCCTGCCCGCTGCAGCGCCTCCATAGCATAGGTTACCACCTGCGGATGACGGCGCAATACTTTGCCCATGTTGCGGTACTGCTCGCTGATCTGCACTTCAGCCCTTGAATTGGGAAAACTTTTCATCACGCCGTCGACGATCCGCTGCAGGGTTTTACCGTGGCGTTTCAATCCGCCATCAGAGAAGTCGCGCAAAATGAGTCTGACTGTCGCGGTTTCGAGGTTGCCCTCAAACGATACGGGATGGATAAAGCCTTGCTTGCCTTCTGTGTGCTCCGGACTGAGTTTGTCGGGAAACTTCGCAACGATCCGGGCGGCGATTTTCAGGGCATTTTCCATTTTCCCTTTGGCAAATCCCGGGTGCGCCGCCACACCGTGTATGGTAATTTTGGCGCCGTCGGCACTAAAGGTCTCGTCTTCAATGCTGCCGGCCGTTTCCCCGTCGATGGTGTAGCCGTACCGGGCGCCCAGTTTTTTCATATCCACCTTGTCTACGCCCCGCCCGATCTCTTCATCCGGGGTAAACAGGATACGGATCTTTCCGTGTTTCAGGTTCCTGTGCTTCAGGAGAATATAGGCGGCATCCATGATGGCCGCCACACCGGCCTTGTTGTCGGCGCCGAGCAGGGTTGTGCCGCTGGCGGTGATAATGTCGTTGCCGATCTGATGCGCCAGGTCCTCGTGTTCGGACTTGCGGATCACAACAGACGGGTCGTCGGGCAACACAAGATCCTGTCCCTTGTAATTGGCATGTACGATGGGTTTTACACCCGCGCCGGAGCAATCGGGTGAGGTATCCACGTGCGAGCAAAAACAAATAACCGGCACTTTTTTATCCGTATTTGCCGGAATAGTGGCGTAAACATAGCCATGCTCATCCAACTCGGCATCGGCAATACCCATAGCCTGAAGTTCCTCGACCAGCAGGCGGCTGAGGTTTTTCTGTTTCTCTGTGCTGGGCGTGGTGGGGCTGTTCGGATCGCTTTGGGTGTCTATTTGAACGTAGCGAAGAAAACGCTCTTTTGCGGTGTGTTGATACATGAGTTGCGCTGTAAGATTGGTTCGATTTCTTACGGCGAAAGTAACAACTCTCCGCCTTTTACTCGTCCGGATTAGCCGTATTGTTCACATCGCCGATCTTCAGGCCCTTAAAATTGGCGCCGGTATAATTGCCCTGCAGGTTGGTGATAAGAATACTCTCCGGAGGCAGGGGCGAATTAAACGGGGCTGTCGGGTCTGAAAAGGAAAAGAAGGCCGGGAAAAAACGCCAGGAACTGTTGTTCGGGAATGCGTTGAAAATCCCGAGGATCAATTTTCGGATTTCCACGATGTCGAACGTGGTCACGGAATTGCTCTTGTTGGCATCGCTCGCAATAATTTTCCAGGGCGTATCGAAATATTCCAGACCCAGAATATGCTTGGAGATCAGCACCAGGTCAAAAGTGCTGACACCGTTCAGGTCTGCACTGTCGCGGGAAGGGGTGATGGTATAGTTCGAGCCGCCGGGTATGCCTTCAAATTTATAATCGCCCAGGGAGTCGGTGTAAACGGTTGCTGCGGCGCCGCCGGTGATCTGCACCTTCACGTTTTTCATGGGCGCTCCCCAGTGTGCCTGAATATTGCCGCTGACGGTATAGGTAGCCGCCACGGGCTGCGGATAGCCGTTTTGCGACACCGGGTTCAGGTTATTCGGGTCGAGCCAGTCGCGCAGCCGCGTACCGGGATCCCCGCCTTTGTTCCAGGAGTGATCGAAGCGGCCAAAAAAGGCGGAGTTGATGATACACGGATCGCCCTGGTTGATGGAGCCGCCATGCAACTGTCCGATAATACGTTTGCCCGGCCCGAAAAGGGGGCTACCCGACGATCCCGGCTGAAATATGCCGTAGTCGGGGATAATTTTCCAATGGGTATTGGGCGGACTGATACCAAACTGGGCCTGCCAGTTGATGGATTGCGGATGTATGACGGCCGAACCGGAGTCCACCGTTATTTTTTTGATGTCGCCGATGGGATGGTGTATAAACGTGGTGTAGGCCGGCAGGGTGGTATCGCGTGTCCAGCCATTGAAATAGAGGCCGTAGTTGCCGGGCAAGGGTCTGGTTTTGAGCAGCATAAAATCCTATTCGGC
>CALMBD010000073.1 GCA_937861115.1 uncultured Bacteroidota bacterium
GCAGTTTTGAGAAATGGAAAATAAAAGGCGGCATCGGGCCTGTGTCGGGGCGCCTTAGCGTGGAGGGGCCGGTGCAACAAAACAAAAGTTCCATCATCGCCGGCGTGCGTGCCTCCTACACCGATGGTGTGCTCCAACTGGCCAAAAGGATAGAACTGAAGCGCAGTTCCGCTTCATTTTACGACGCCAGTCTCCGCTACACCCACAGGCTGGACGCAAAAAA
Source organism: uncultured Bacteroidota bacterium (assembly GCA_937861115.1). GTDB lineage: Bacteria > Bacteroidota > Bacteroidia > Chitinophagales > Saprospiraceae > M3007. Next base: position 224 of record CALMBD010000073.1, read on the forward strand.
TATCCTGATCCTGTCAGGCTATCTCGCAGAAGACCAGTTCAGTTACAACCGCGAGTTTGGCTTCGATTACCGCACCGTTAGCGGCCAGATCACCTACAAACATTCATTTTATGAAAATTTTTATTCCCGGTTCTCCATAGTTGCCAGCGATTACAGCAGCGTGCAAACCGATTTTCAAGGTGTCGACGGCGGCCGTATCCGGAACGGCATTTCCTATTATAAGATAAGGGAGATCCTGACGCGGCACCTCTCCAAATCGCTGAAGCTGGACGCCGGCATCGAATCCGTGCTCTACAAGGTCAGGACCGGTGAACAGGAACCTGTCGGTCCGCTGTCTGTCATCACGACCAAATCCCTCGAAACGGAGCAGGGGCTGGAAAGCGCCCTATTCGGCAACGGCGAGTGGACACTATCACCCCGGCTTACCCTGATCGGGGGACTTCGATTGAACCACTACCGTTTTCTCGGCCCCAAAACGGTGTATGGGTATAGCCCAACCCTCGAACCGGGCAATGTATCGGACACCTTGCACTACGGCGCCGGAAAAACCATCGCGCAGTACACCACCCTCGAGCCCCGCATATCGGGCCGGTACCGCCTCAACGCCTACAGTTCGCTGAAGGCGGGGTACAGCCGCACCAGCCAGTTCATCAACCAGATTTTCAACACAGACACGCCCACGCCCACGAGCCAGTACCAGTTGAGTACCGGATACATAAAACCCTTCCTGTCGCACAACTTCTCGGCCGGCTACTTCCGGAATACGCGGGATAACATCTGGGAAACATCGGCAGAGTTGTTCTACCGCGTCATCGACCGGCTGTGGGATTACCGCGATTTTGCCAACCTGGCCATCAATGAAAAACTGGAGACGGAGATCCGCAACGGCTCGGGGCGCGCCTACGGTTTTGAATGCAGCGTAAAAACTTCCAGAAAACTGGTGAACGGGCAACTGGGTTATACCTTTTCCCGCACGGAACGGCAGATTGAAGGCATCAACAAGGGCAGGTGGTACCCCAGCAATTTCGACAAGCCGCATATCGTCAATCTTGTAGTTAATTACCAGCCCAGTCAGCGCCATAACCTGACCTTCAACTTCACGTACAGCACGGGCCGCCCCACCACGGCGCCCCTGACGAGTTACCGCCTGCAAAACAACCTGATTGTGCCGGTGTATTCGCCGCGAAACCAACTCCGGATACCGGATTACCACCGCCTCGATGTATCCTACACGATCGGCCTGGGCTACAACAAACGCAAAACCCTGAAGACCAGTTGGAACTTCTCCGTGTACAACGTGTACGCGCGTCGCAATGCCTTCTCTGTTTTCTTTATCCAGGACCCCTACCAAAAGACCGTTGCCAACCGGCTGTCTATCCTGGGTACCGTATTCCCGGCCATCACCCTAAACATCGAGACAATATGAACAGGTTGTTTGCAATAACCGCATGTCTTGTGCTTGCCTGCTTTTGGGCTTGTGTAGACAAGATCGAACTGGGTGGCTCCGACAGGCCAAATTCCGGTATACTGGTCCAGGGCAAATTCATACCCGGCACGCCGGGATTAGTGACGGCCGAAGTGTTCGAACTGTATGTGCTCAGCGGCAACCAGCCCAGGCCCATAGGGGGCGCCAAGGTTGTACTGCACGACGATCTTGGACATACCATTGATCTCATTTCCAACTACGACGGCAAGTACTACCGGGCCTTCGATCGCAACGACCCGGCCTTTCCGGTCCAACCGGGGCGGCAATACCGGCTGATCGCATCGCTGCCCGACGGCCGTGTATTCGAGTCGGAATGGGAATCGCTGCTCGACCCTGCCCCTGCCGACAGCCTGCGGGCCGAGATCGTGGTGCGTGAGTTCATCAATGCAGACAACGTGCCGGTGCCCATACCGACCGTGCAGTTTTACCTCGACGCAGGCCTGAGGGCGCCCGGTAGCGCAGTCCCGGCCCGGTTGCGCTGGGAAATCGACCAGTCTTACAAGATCACGGATACGCCCAAAAACCCGGACATAGCGCCCAAGACCTGTTTTTCCGTGCGCAAGTTGTTCAAAGACAATGTGTTGATCATCGATGGCAACAGCGTTGCACAGGATCGCCTTCAAGGCTATCCGCTTGTCGAAACGCCTGTCGATTACCGTTTTTCCGAAGGTTTTTACCTGCTTGTCAACCAGCAGACTATCAGCGCCAACACTTATGGCTATCTGGAAGAACTGAATCAGTTGCTCGCCCGGAAGGGCACCCAGTTCGACCCGCCCGCCGGCGCCATACGCAGCAATATCACCTGCCCCACACACCCGGAAACACTCGTTTACGGCTTTTTTTACGTGGCACAGGAGGATACGGCGCGTTTGTACATATCCCCGGATTTTGCCGGGAATCCGCGTACCTACTGCCCGCTGCCCGTGACCTTCAATCCGCCCTCTCACCCCACACCTTGCGACGATTGTCTGCTGGAAGCCGGCGGGCAGTTGGAACAGCCGTACTGGTGGCAAGAGTGATCATACCTCAACTGCGATATACATGAACAGATTATTTCCCGTCATCCTGCTTTTTGCCGTCACCGGCCTGGTTGCCTGCGTCGACGAAATAACACTCGGAGACCCGGATGTGCCCGATTCCGGTATACTGGTACAGGGCCGCTTTATCCCCGGCACACCCGGAATGGTCGAGGCAGAGGTGCTCGAATTATATGCCCTCAGCAACAACCAGCCAAAGGCCATCGGCGGTGCAAAAGTCGTTTTGCACGACGACCAGGGGCATACCCTCGACCTGATCTCCAATTTCGACGGCACTTATACCCGTTCCGTCGATCGCGACGACCCGCTGTTTCCTGCCGCCACCGGCCGGCAGTACCGCCTCATCGTGTCGCTGCCCAACGGACAGGTGTACGAATCGGCGTGGGAAACACTTCTGGCGCCCGCACCGGCCGACAGCCTGCACGCGGAAATCGTCGAACGCGAATACCTTAATGCCGATGACATACCGGTGCTGCGACCCACCCTCAGTATTTCGCTCGATGCAGGGCTGACGGTCCCGGGCAGCCAGGACCGGGCACATTTGCGCTGGGAGATCGACCAGGGTTTCAAATTGACGGACCTGCCCGAACTGCCGGCCTACATCAATAATCCGCCCAAAACCTGCTATGTGGTGCGCAAACTGCTCGCAGAAACCCTGCATATTTTCGATGGCGCCGGCATACCTGCCGATCATTTATACCGGTATCCGCTGGTGGAAACGGCAATCGACTCCCGGTTTTCGGAAGGATTCTACCTGCTCGTATATCAGCAGACCATCGGCGCCAATGCGTACGGCTACTTTGAAGAACTCAACCAGTTGCTCGACCGGAAAGGCACCCAGTTCGACCCGCCGGCCGGGTCCATCCGTACCAATATTTCCAGCCCCACGCACCCGGAAATACCGGTCTACGGATTTTTTTATGCGGCACAGGAGGATACCCTGCGCATCTACACCTCCCCTGATGCTGCCGGCAATCCGGACCGTTACTGTCCCCTGCCGCCGCCTTTCAACCCCCGTATTCACCCGACACCCTGCGACGATTGCCTGATCGAGGGCGGCGCGCAACTGGACAAACCTTCCTGGTGGACTGAATAGACAAATGATGAAACGCCTGTTGTTTTTTTGTACAATTTTTCTCCTCCTGGCCGGCCCGGTAACGGTTTCGGCGCAGCCGGAAACGGCCCTGCTGCACTTCGATAAGTCGTTTTATGTGGCCGGGGAGGTCGCCTGGTTTCAGTTGTACCTGCCCGCACACCTGCAGGACCGGTCTTTTGCTCCACACCTGACGGTCGTCGATCCGAAAGGGGAAACCGTCTGGGAGACATTTCTGGACACGAAAGGTCAGGTCAATTGTAGCGGTTACTACGATATCCCGTACGGGCTCGATGCAGGCTTTTACCAATTCCGTTTCACCGCTCGCGATGCGGAGCGCCGGGTTACGGAACTGATCAATGCCGAAGTGCCGGTTTACAGCGACCTGAAGCCCTTGCCCGGAGAGGCGGCCGTGCCGGACACGTCTTATTTTTACGACGGCTCCGAACCCGCTGCAAAGTTGTTGCGGGTGGATATCCGGCCCGAAAGCAATGCGCCGGTCTTGCCCGGGCAGCCTGTTACCCTGCATATTACCGTCAAGGACCGGGACGATAAACCAGTGGAGACTGCAGGTTCCGTGAGTGTCCGCGACGAGCGGCTTACCGGTCGCGCCGTGCTGTATAAAAGTGCCATTTTCACCGGCGATGAACTGCCCGGCAATGCGCATTGGCTGCCGGATGCAAGTTGGGCCGGAACTGTTCTGCTGCCGGACGGGAAGCCCCTTCAAACACCGCTGCTGGCTGCACTGGATATAGAGACAAACCAGGTCCATTTTGCCGAAACCGACGCCGGCGGGCGTTTCCTGCTCCGCGTTCCACCCTACAGCGGCATGCGGCGCATACAGATCATGGAACGCGGCGGAACGCGGGTCAGGGTGGACTGGGAAAAAGATACGACCCGATTTGTACGCAACCGGCTGCCTTACACCCGGGGCATACTCGAATACCTGGAGCAGAGCCGGAAACGGAAAAAGATTTACCAGTTGTACGCCGCGGTGGAAACAAAACTGCAACGCGCCGCCAGCGTATTGCCCGTCACGGAATGGGAAACCAGGCGCACTTACCCCGTACAGGATTACGAGCGTTTTCCCGACCTGGCGACATTTTTTCAGGAAGTAGTGTGGATGGTCAAATTTTCATCGCACAAGGGCGCTTACAAGGCCGGTATGTACAATACGGCGCAACTGGAAGAATTCGGACATGCACCGCTTTTCCTGCTCGACAACAAGGCCACTTTCGACGCCGATTTTATTGCCCGTCTGAAGCCCGCCGACATCGATACCATCGATTTGCTGTACGAACCGAAGCTGTTGCGCAAATATTTTCCCGCCATAGGTTCGGGTGGTGTGATCCTTATCAAAACACTTCGCCGGAACGCCGTGCTGCCGCCGGAACAGGAGGCTAATATTTTCCCGCTGCACGGATTTTTGCCGGAGGCGTCTTTTCCCGGGATCGGGGCGGAAGCGTCCGGCCCCGAACTGCATCCTGTACTCTATTGGAATCCGGCGCTTCGGACCGACGCTCAGGGCAAGGCGACGATCACGTTCAACCACTCGGACGACCGGGGCGATTTTATCGTGGAAATAGTGGTACAGGGTCCTGACGGGAAAAGGGGAATTGAATGGTTCCGGTATTCGGTGAAATAGCCTGTTACTGTGCGAACACCGGCACTTCCCGTTTGATCTCCAGTTCCACCAGCAAGGTAGCCACCATGGCCGACAGGATGCAGTAGGCCGTTACAATATGCACGTACCACATACCCACCTGGTCGCGCGCGCCAAACCAGTCGCCGCCGGCCTGCCAGACCAGGTACAGGCCAAACATGGATTTCAGTATTTCAAACAGGTGCGCATAACGGTTGCGGTCCATGAGTTCGGTGTAGGCGAATATGGAGGCGAAAATGAATGCCCCATACAGGAACACACCCGGCGAGCCTATTTTTCCGATAAAGGCAAAGAAATAGATCAGCAGGAAATAGTTGAAAAACATCTGCACCCACGACCAGGCCACGAGCGCGCGCGAGGCTTTGGTGTCGAATTTTTCAAAATGATAGACGTCGGAAATGCTCTGAACGGGAAAACGTTCTTTCACGTCGTCGGGGCGCCAGCCTGTGGGCATGAACCACAGCCGCAGTTTGTCCCACCAGTTGCGGGTATGCCAGGCATCGCTGAGCATCAGCCAGAAGTGCTGGAAATTGATCTTGAACGGGTTCCAGGTGCGCACCGGGCGTTTTACACCGTACACCGGCGGCTCCTCCTCCAGTTCGGGCTGGAAGGTGCCGAACCATTTGTCCCACAAAATAAAGATTTGCCCGTAGTTCCTGTCCATGTACACGGGGTTGATGGCATGGTGTACCCGGTGGTGCGAGGGTGTGACAATAATATGTTCCAGCCAGCCCATTTTTCCGATCAGCCGGGTGTGGTACCAGTATTGCAGAAACAGGTGCAGCGGGCCGATGACTGCGACCACCTTGCCCGGTACGCCCAGCAAAGCGGCGGGCAGGAGGAGGAAAGTAAAGTAGTTGACGAACGTGGATATGGATTGCCGCAGGGCGCAGGAGAGGTTGAACTCTTCGCTGCTGTGGTGGATGATGTGCCGGTTCCACAGGAAATTGATCTCGTGGCTCCAGCGGTGCACCCAGTAGCCCTGGAAATCGACCGCAACAAAGGCAATGGCATAAAGCAGCCAGGTTGCTTCCACATGCACCAGCGCCACCTTTCCGACGAGCCAGTTGTAACTGATAATCCCCACGCTTAGCCCGAGCACATCCTTCACCACGTTGGTGATGCCCGAACTGAAACTGGAAATACTGTCCAGTCCGCGGATGACCTTCGCCCCGCGCCGCCAGGCGACAATCTTCTCGATAAAATACAGCAGGAAAAAAACAGGAATGACGAGGTTGAGTATCGCGCCGTAAGCTTCCATAGCTATGACATTTGTATTTATAACCGGTTCCGGTACGCAAAACTAAAAAAGGAAAGGCACCTGTCCGATGTTTGTGCCCAATCTTTGCCCATAATTGTCCATTTTTGCCCCTCAAAACCACTACGGTCATGTTTGTACACCATGTATTTTTCTGGATGAGCCCCCAGGCCTCCGAAGCAGACCGACAGCAACTTGCTGACGGTATCCGCAGCCTTGCCTCGATCGAAACCATCAAAATGAGCCATCTCGGCATACCTGCCGACACCGACCGCAGCGTGATCGACCGTTCGTACACCTTTTCTTGGCTTACGGTGTTCGAATCAAAAGAAGACGAGGCGATCTACCAGGTACACCCGGTACACCTGAAGTTTATCGAAGACTGCCGGCACCTTTGGGAAAAGGTGGTGGTGTACGATTCGGTAGATTAGTCCCCAATCCATACTTTCGCGCCGCCTTATCCAGTTAAAACCCGTACAAACCAGCAACACCATTTCATGCAATCCGACAGTTTTGAAGTCATCGGCGGCAAGCCGCTTAAAGGAGTACTACACCCCCAGGGCGCCAAAAACGAGGCGCTCCAGATCATCAGCGCCGTACTGCTCACCGACGATCCGGTCACGATTTCCAATGTGCCGGACATCCTCGATGTGAACAAACTCATCGAACTCCTTCGGGGCCTGGGCGTCACCGTGGAGCGCCTGTCGCCCGACACATATCGTTTTTGTGCCGGTACGGTCGATATGGCCTACCTGCGCTCCGACGCGTTCATGAAAGACGCCGGTCGCCTGCGCGGCTCGGTCATGCTCATCGGGCCGCTGCTCGCGCGGTTCGGGCGCGCCACACTGCCCAAACCCGGCGGCGACAAGATTGGCCGGCGGCGGCTCGATACCCACTTTCTGGGTTTTCAGAAACTCGGCGCCGAGTTCAAATACGACGACGATAAAGACATTTACTACATAGAACAACCCAAAACCGGCCTCCAGGGCGCCTACCTGCACATGGACGAGATCAGTGTGACCGGTACGGCCAACGTCGTGATGGCTGCTGTGCTGGCCAAAGGCAAAACGACCATTTACAACGCGGCCTGCGAACCCTATGTGCAGCAACTCTGCCGGATGCTGCTGCGCATGGGCGCCAGGATCGACGGCCTCGGCTCCAACCTGCTCCATATTGAAGGCGTGGAGCGGCTCGGCGGCACCGGGCATCGCTGCCTGCCCGACATGATCGAAATCGGTTCCTTTATCGGTCTGGCGGCTATGACGCAATCGGAGATCACCATCAAGGACGCAGGCATTGAGCATCTCGGGATCATCCCCCACACCTTCGAGCGCCTGGGTATTCAGATCGAGCGCCGGGGCGACGACCTGCACATCCCTGCGCAGGAACACTACGAGATACAGACCTTTATCGACGGTTCCATCCTGACCATCTACGATGCGCCCTGGCCGGGTTTTACGCCCGACCTGATGTCGATCGTGCTCGTGACGGCCACCCAGGCACGCGGAAGCGTGCTGGTGCACCAGAAGATGTTTGAAAGCCGCCTGTTTTTTGTCGATAAACTCATCGACATGGGCGCCCAGATCATCCTGTGCGATCCGCACCGCGCCACAGTCATCGGCCTCGACCGGCGCTATCCGCTGCGCGGTATCGAGATGACGTCGCCGGATATCCGTGCCGGACAGGCGCTGCTGATCGCAGCCTTGTCGGCAAAAGGCAAAAGCGTCATCCACAACGTGCACCAGATCGACCGCGGGTACCAGCACATCGATCAACGCCTCAACGCGATCGGCGCACAGATCACGCGGGTTTGAACATCGTTAGGATTTTTGCCGGAACTTTTGAACGGATATTTTTATTTCAATCCCGAACGTTCCCTTAAGCCATAAGCCCTATATTTGTACACTAAAGCAATACCAGTTATGCCTGAATCTAAAAGCCGCATTCATATCATCAAACGCCTCGGCGGCTGGGTGGTCAAGAAAGAAGGGGCTGAACGGGCAACGCGCAGGTTCAGTACCAAGGAAGAAGCCATCAGTTCTGCCATCGAATACAGGAGCAAAGGGCATGACCTGGTGATACACAGGCGGGACGGAACCGTTGAAAAGTGGCTGAAACGACACCAATGAAATATGCCGGATTCGAGCGGAATGTCTTTATCAACTGCCCTTACGACGACGAATACCGAACCCTGCTGAAGCCGCTCCTTTTTACACTCCGGTATTGTCGGCTCAACCCGCGCATCGCCTCCGAGCGGCTGGATTCAAGCGAAGTGCGCCTGCACAAGATCATCGAGTTGATCCGGGAATCGAAATACAGCATTCACGACCTTTCCCGGGTAAAGTCGTCAAAAAAAGGCGAATACTACCGCCTGAACATGCCCCTTGAAACGGGGCTCGACCTGGGCTGCAAGGAATTTCACTACGAAGAAAAATACCGGGATAAAAAACTGCTCCTTCTCGAGGGCGAGCGGTACAGCATCCACAAGGCTTTGTCCGACCTTTCCGGCGCCGATGTAAAATGCCACTACCACGAAGCGGAAAAAATGGTCGAATCCGTGCGGTCCTGGCTGGTGGAGGTAGGGCTGCCGCAAATACCCGGCCCGAATTCCATCTGGTACGATTTCAACGATTTCAACGCCGGGTTGTACAGCGATTTTTCCCGGAACGGGTTCAAAGCCGAGCAGATCGAGATGCTGCCCATGCCCGAATTTCTCGATTACATGGATTACTGGATGGAAAAGCACCTGGAAGATGACGGCGACAGCGGGGCTTAAAAAGTCGTGTCGGTAGTCATGTTGCTTTTTGGGGATACAAAAGAAATTCGGGTAACGAGCGCACCAATAAGAGCAGGGCACACAGATGACGCAGATTTAACTGATTTGCACAGATTTATCCGTGTAAATCAGTTAAATCTGCGTCATCTGTGTGCTCC
>CALMBD010000074.1 GCA_937861115.1 uncultured Bacteroidota bacterium
AAGCCCCCGGTATCTGAAACCCTTTTGATATGCATCAGAAGTCACTTTCAGTGTTTCGCGACATCTCGTTCAACCCGAACCACATTGAGGAGTACATCCCGATGCAGGCACTGCATACCATGGTGTTCGACCGCTTTTGTGAGGATGGCTGGTGCTATTGGGCCGACCTGATCTTTCGCCGCAACTACTGGGAATGGCGCGGACAGCCCTGCAGGGTGGTGTTGCTTCGCATCAGGCTTAAAGATTTTACGTTCAGCAAGAGCCAGCGCAAGTGCCTGCGCCGCAACGACGACCTGAGCGTGTCGCGGCGCGCCATACAGATTTCCACCGCTCATGAAGCGCTGTTCGAGCGCCATGCCGTGCGTTTTGCGCACAACCGCCCGATGAGCATTTACGGTTTTTTCAGTTTTTTCAGCAGTATTATGCCTTGTTTTGGCGTACAGTTCGACGTGTACAAACAGAAAAAACTGCTCGCCACCAGTTTTTTTCACATCGGCAAACGCAGTATGGCAGGCAATTACTGTATACACGAACCTGCCGAAGCACAGCGCAGCCTGGGTACGTTTACCATGCTGAAGGAGATCGAATTTGCCATTGAAACGGGCCGGGAGTTTTATTACCCCGGTTTTGTGTACGACCTGCCCAGCGAATTCGACTACAAACTGAATTTCAACAACCTGGAATACTTCGACTGGTGGGGTAACTGGTATCCGATCGAGCGACTGCCCGTGCGCGACTGGCGCGATGAATGGGCCGTCGGACAGCCTTTGGGCGACTTCCGGAATGAACAACAGGACAAGCCGTGATGGCTGGCAAGCACTTGCCTCAACAATAAAATTACCCTCCCCATTTTTGTAATACGCCTGTTACCTGCTCTGTCATTTCCCGAGTAACGTCCAGATGGGTCACGAAGCGGATCGTTTGCGGTCCGAAAGCAGTCGCCTTTATGCCGTTTTGGGAAAGATATTCCAGCAGGACCGCCGGCGTCAGCGGCGGCACAAGGTCAAATATTACAATGTTGGTCTGTACGGGGCGTATGTTGGCGACATAGGGCAGATCGGCCAAAGCGGATGCCAGCATTCGCGCGTGGGTGTGATCGTCGCGAAGGCGCTCCACATGATGGTCGAGCGCATATGTGCCTGCCGCTGCGAGGTATCCGGCCTGCCGCATGCCGCCGCCCATCACCTTGCGCACCCGGCGTGCCTCTGCGATAAACGACCGGCTGCCGGTCAGCACGGAACCCACCGGCGCGCCCAGCCCTTTGGAAAGACAAAGCGAAATGCTATCCGCCTCGGCGCCGATACTTTCAGGGCTGTCGCCTGTTTCCACCAGCGCGTTGAACAGCCGCGCACCGTCGAGGTGCAGGGCAAGGCCGTGTTTGCGGCAAACAGCCCTGATCGAGCGTATGGCTTCCAGTTTGTAGATGCTGCCGCCGCCTTTGTTGCAGGTGTTTTCGATCACGACCAGACTGCTCTTCGGCAGCCAGTCGAAACGCGGCCTGATGGCGGCCTCCACCATTTCAGCGTCGAGGATACCGTATTCTCCCTTCAGCAGATTGACCGCAATGCCCGAATGAAAGGCATATCCTCCCACTTCATACTGGTAAATATGACTCATTTCGTCGCAGATGACCTCGTCGAGCGGACGGGTATGCACCTTCAGCGCGATTTGGTTGGTCATGGTGCCGGACGGACAAAACAGGGCGGCCTCGTGGCCGAACAAAGCGGCGCATTTTTCTTCGAGCGCATTCACGGCAGGGTCTTCCCGGAACACGTCGTCGCCTACCTCGGCGGCCCACATTGCGCGAAGCATACCGGGGGTAGGGCGGGTTACGGTGTCGGATACAAGGTTGATGGTCATTGTTGCATTGCTTTATTGCTACATTGTTGGATTGTTGCATTGCTACATGGTTGAACTGCTGCAATGTAGCAATAAAGCAATGCAGCAATAAAGCAATGCAGCATTGAAAAAATTGCGCTTTATCAACAGTTGAAGCCATAAGTATCATACTTTTGATTGATTGAAGCGCCATAATACTGTTTGAAGCAGACTATCTAAACCGTACAACCATGGAAACCGCCCGCCCATCCATCCTCATGGATGAGGTTCGGAACGCGTTTGAACGCATCCGCGACCTGCCTTTCTCTATCTATGCCAGCGATAAAGACGGTACTTTCCTGTTTGCCAACGAGCAGGCGATGGAGTTTTTCGGGGTGGATCCGAACAAACCGCTGAAGGAGTACAATATCCGCTCCTATTACGACGACGAAAAGGAACGCGATGCGGTATTGCGGCAGCTGCAACTAACCCGTCCCGGCGCCTGGCGCAGCGACCTGACGGTGCGCCTGTGCATCCACGACGATCACCGGAAAATCCGCTTCGTTACCCGGCCGTTTTTTGACGGGCAGGGCGGGCTTTGCGCCTTGCTGTGCATCGCCAGCAGTATGACCGAGATCGAGTGGTTCGCCGAATTCGAGGAGATGATACAGGCGGGTTTTTTCGAGGTGGACCGCCAACTCCTGATCACGGACTGCAACCACAATTTTGCCGATATGCTCAAGTACGGTTCGGTAACCGAATTAAAAGGCAAAGCACTGGGCAGTTTGTTCTGGGAAGAAGAAAAAGCCGCCGGCCTGCTGGAAAGCATCACCGCACACCCGCATTTGGAAGACCTGCAATTCAAACTGCGGCGCAAAGACGGCGCCATGGTGATCGTGAAGATGAACTGCATCGGTATCGCCGGTGAAACGGGCGACATCGCCCGGATCAAGGGAACCGTCAGCGATGTGACTTTTGAGATCATCCAGAACGACCTCCCGGTGGGGCTCTTTCTGGTCAGCACCAATGACAAAGGGGAAGAGATCATTTCCCGGGCCAGCCCGGTATTTGCCCAGATCCACGGTTACGACAGCGTCAATGAAATACTGGCCAAACCCATACGCGACTTCCACAGCAATCCCGGTGGTTACGATGCTTTTAAAAACGAATTGGACAAGGCCGCCCGCGACAACCAGCCCCTGCTCGATTACTATATGGAAATACAGGACCGGCACGGAAAAACGCGCAATGTGGTGGTCAACGTCCGTTATGTGGCCGACGAAAAACGAGACCTCCGGGTCGGCGCCGTGTACGATGTAACCGACCATGTACGCGGGCACATGCGCACCCTCGAGGCAGATTTCAGTTCAGTACTCCATACCTATATCGCCACCATCAACGGACTGCGCGATACGCTGGGCATGCTGGTCAAGGCGCATGGGCACGACCTACTGAAGGATGCCACGCACATCGACCGGCTGAAGGCCGCCTCTGAGATGGACCGCCACAAAAAACGCCTCGAATCCTACCTGCCGGAACTGAAAAAAACGCTGGAAGAACGCGGGATAGACGATCCCCAACTCGCGCGCCTGGAGAAATTCTGGCGCGCCCTGACTGCCGGCGACATATCGGCAGACAAGGAAAAGGACAACGCCGCCTGGAGTCGCCGTAACCTGATCGAGATCAGGAAGTGCATCGAAGCACTGAAAGGCCGGAACCTGCCCCGCGAACTCTTGCGCAGCATGCGGACGGAAACGGATGAACTGTTGCGGCTCACCAGTATGATCTCGCTGTCCATTTCCGTGGATGAACTGAACGAACGTATCCCCGATTTCTACTACTTCCGGGATTACCTTCGCCGCGGCGAAATGGTGCAGCAGGAGGTAAAAACGCACAATATCATTCCCATTCTTTCCGATGCTGTCCGTTACCTGGAGGAATTCGCCGCCGTCAACCGGGTATCCATCACGCAGCAGTTCAACCTGCGGGAGCAAATCCACGTCAACTGCCATAAAGCCTCACTGAACCGTGCCTTTCACAACCTGTTGCACAACGCCATCAAGTACAGCTGGCGCAAGGGGCAGGAACGGCAACCCTGGGTGACGATACAGGTGGAAAAAAGGCAAAATGAAGTGGAAATCGTGATCGAAAACTGGGGGGTCGCCATTCGCCGCGAAGAATTGGAAAAAGGCCTGATCTTTCAGTTCGGGAAACGCGGGCGCGAATCGGAAGACCGCGGCCGTTCGGGTACGGGCATCGGACTGTACGACGCTTTCGATATCATCACAAAGATCGGGGGAACCTTGCGGCTTACCTCCGAACCGACCTTTGGCAACCTGCCTGATATGTACTCCAACCCCTTTATTACAAGGGCTGTCGTAACCTTACCAACCGCTACGGAACAATGATTAAACTACTCTGGATAGACGACAATCTCGACCATGACCTGACGGAAAAGCGCATGGCGCTGTATATGGAAGACGATATCGATCCGCATTTCGCCCGCGATGCCACGGAAGCCTACCTGCGCCTCCGCGAAGAACATTTTGACGTGGTCATCGTCGACCTGCGCCTGCCGCCGGGTCCCGACGATATGTGGAATGAACACAGGGAAAACGGCGTTCAGAAATTCGGTTACGTATTGCTCAACAATGTTTTGAGCCAGATACGCGACAATTTCCGGCACTTGTCCGAAACGCATTTCGGCGTATTTACCATCGAAGCGCAGGAGGAAAACCCCGAACTGTTCACCGCGCCGATCAGTCTGCCCGAACAGAATTTCAAGATGAAGACCCATGCCTACTACGAGAATGCATTCGTTGACTTTATCCGCAATGTGCACAAGTCATGGCAATGATCCTTCTGTTCAACGATCCCGACCGGTTTCTCGGCGATGAATGGCTTGCCTCGGCGGTAAGCATAGCCATCACCTACATTGTGTTTATCATGGGCGTGCCGGCCCTGATCTTTCAGACCTTTATCCCCGATGCGCTGCGCAATATCTATAACGAAAAACTGGGCGTGCGCGGATCGCAGTTCCTGTTGCTCCAGATCATCCTGATCCTGTTCCTGTTTCTGCAAAGTAATCACCTGATATACGACCTCGAGCACCAATATAATATGCCCGAATGGGTCGTTACCCTGTTTGTCATCGGTATCATCGCCGCCATTCTTTACCTGGGCTACCGCTACCTCCTGCACAACTTCTACTCCACCCGCAACATCGAGCAGCAACTCTCCGAGAAAATTGCCGACGACGCTATCCGCTATTTTGCCGAACACAAAAAACTCGGTAAAAAAGACCTGGAAGACCTGGGCCTGCTGGCCCGCGAATTGCCGGCCGGCCGGGTGAAGAACATCTTTCTGGAGCAGTGCGAACGCCTGGTGGAGTACCTGCTGAACGTGCCTAGCAAAGACAAAGACACCAAACTGATCGGGGAAATACTCGAAGATGCCGTCTGCCTGAGCGTTACTTACGACGGCGCGCAGGTCAATAACGAGAACATGCGCAAGGTGCTCGACATCCTGATCCTTACCTACAGCCACACCCACCGCAACGGCATGCGCGAAGCGAGTACGTCGTACCTCAATACCACGATCGGCAACTGTATGAAGGAAATCGGGATAAAAGCCATGCTGAAAAATGACCTTCCCTCGGTCATGGACGCCGTGGAAAAACTCTCCGCTATCGAATCTACCTCCCGCGAAATGTTTGTGCTGGGCAACGAAGCGCTCCAGCACGGACACGTGCAAACGGCTGTGGCTGTGGTTCGCAAACTGGGCGGAAAAGTCAGGCACAACACCGTGCCCGGCGATACACTCAGTTACGACGACAAACGCACGTATTACTTCTGGCTGGGTCTGGTCGCCAAAATTTATCAGCTCCGCGGCTCGGCGCAAAACTTCGCAGAGCGGCAGTTGCAAAACGTGGTCCTTCGTTTTGGCGACCACCGGGACGAGGTACATGCGCTATTCGAAGAAACGCGCAGGCATTTTTACCACCTGGCCGATTTTGCCACCATCGACGCTGTGCGCGACCTCGAGGAGGTGCTGTTTCCCGAGTGACTCAGTTGCGGATCTTCCGCTCCGCGCCCTCGAAGAAAAAACTGTAACTCCGGAATATCGGGCCGAATACGCGATCCTGGATGGATAGAAAATCATTCTGGTCCACTTCGGCAAAATAGCGGTTGATATGCTCCCTGCCATCGCGCGTCTCTATCGACTCGGCGGGCCAAAACCGCACCTGTTTCTCTTTGCCGTCGGTTTTTCTGACGGTTACGATAGCAAACGGCACCAGTGCCCTGACGGAATCCCGAAGCGGGTTTTTGTTCTCAAACCCCTCCGCGCCGAGTTTTTCAAATTGTAAGATATAGGCTTCCGGCACGCCTTTGCGCTGCGGCTGCTTGATCGCTGTTGTCGTGCTGAAAAACGGCTTTATTTCGTATTGGGCTTCCGCTACTTTTTCCAGGCGGAAAGAGGCGCTCTTCATTTGGGGGTATTCTACCGCGACCGACTCTATTTCTTCCGGTTTTTCGTTGAAGATATTCCGGTCGGTCCAGTAGTCGTCGCCCAGTCGGTACCTGAGCCGGAGTTGACCCACAAACGAGGGAATATGCATGATATAGGGCTGATCGGCCTCTTCCATGATCATATAGGTGCCGAGTTCGTCGGGGGTCACGCCGCCGACGTAGTATGCCTTGATCTTTTTACCGGCCTTGTCGTATATTTCCACCTTGATGCCTTCGGTTGCGAGGCTCTTGATCATGTTCTTCTCGGCGGCTTCCGCCGGAATATACCAGACATTGAGTTTGGACACCGTTTCCATCAGGGCGCCGATCGCATTGTCGCGCGCGCGCTTGTCTCCGTTGTAGGTCCAGTAGCCGTCCTTGCGTTCCAGGGTGGCCGTTTGTCCTTTTCGATCGGCGATAAAAACCTTGTAGATATCGTTCGTATTGGGCACTGCAAACTCCATATCCCAGGAGTTGCGGGTTCCGGACTCGTTTTTTTTGTTCAGGGCGTACCAGGTAGCGCCACCCATCAGCACAAACAGGGTCGCCAACAACAGGGTTCTTTTCATAACTAGAATGTTTTGCCCCCTCCCAACCCGCGCCGGCAGGCGGGGTTATCAACCGGGGAATGTTCGGATATAATGTACATGAAAGCCGGAAAGGCGCACACAGGAAGGGAAAAAGGCAACAGGGATGAAATTACTTTGGCTGCAAAAGAACGACTTTTTTTGCAAAAAAAAGTCTGCCCCGCATTGCGCGGAGCAGACACATCAAAACAAAACGAAAAACCAACTTTTACTTTATGCTTATTCATTGGCGCGGGCCTTGAGCCTGACGTTCACATCTCTTTCTTTCCCGTCTCTTACCACCGTCAGCAGCACCGAATCGCCTATTTTAAAACGACCGACTTGCTCAATCAGTTCCGAGACGTTTGTCACGTTTTTGCCATTTATTTTGGTAACGATATCCTTCTCCCGGATGCCGGAGTTTTCCGCCGATCCGTTGGGGATAATTTTTATTACGGCAACACCCTGCCGGTAATCGACACCCAGTTGGTTGGCCAGATAGGTATCCATCGGGGCAATGTCCACGCCGAGGTAGGGGCGGCGGTATTCGCCGTATTTGATCAGGTCGTCGGCGATGCGCTTCACCAGGTTGACGGGTATGGCAAAGGAGTAGCCGGCAAATACGCCGTTTGGCGTGGCGATGGCGGAATTGATGCCGATCAGTTTGCCGTTCACGTCGACCAGGGCGCCGCCGGAATTGCCGGGGTTGACGGCGGCATCGGTCTGAATAAACGACTCGATGGCTCGTCCGCTCTTGATGATGTTGATGTCGCGGCCCTTGGCGCTGATGATACCGGCCGTAACGGTGGAGGTCAGGTCAAACGGGTTGCCCACGGCAAGGGCCCATTCGCCGACCCGGACATCGTCGGAGTTGCCGATTTCGATAAAAGGCAGTTCTTTGGCGTCAATCTTAATGACGGCCATATCGGTACTTTCGTCGCGTCCGACCAGGCGGGCGCTGAACTCGCGGTTGTCGTGGAGGGTCACCTCAAATTCATCGGCGAACTCCACCACGTGGTTGTTGGTGAGGATATAACCGTCGTCGGTGTAGATCACACCGGAGCCTGTACCCGAGCGCGGCTGCTGCTGATACCCGAAACTGCGCCCGAAAAAATACTCGAACGGATCGGTGTAGCGCTGCTGCTGCTGGCGCTGCAAGGCCATTTGGCGGCTTTCGGAAGCCTTGATGTGTACGACTGCCGGCATGGATCGTTCTGCCGCCTTGGTGAAGTCGAACGGCGCCGGAGTGCCGCCGTAATTCACCTGCCGCACAACGGGCGCCACGGCAGTGTTGACCTGCCGGGCGGGTTCAAGCATTTTTGCTGCGCCAAACGCTACCACCCCGCCCATAGCGCCGGCAAGAAGGGTTGACCAGAATTTATTCATGTATGCTCGCATTTAATGGTTTTATGTTTGCCTAACTTTGTTTGCACGGAGCGAAGTAAGAACGCTTTGCCGGCATATTTGCTGCCGTTTTTCCGGGTTTTAACGTCGTATTAACCAACTTCGCGATCCGGTTCAAGTTCACTTTTAAAAAGGGATAAACGACAAGGTTTCGGAGCTTGTTTTACCCCTGTTGCCATTGCCCGACCAACTTTAATATTCGACCGACAAACACCACTGATGAAGCGCCTTTTGGAAGAACCGCATGGACTGGAAAAACTGCTGCAACCGGAAACTGTCCTGGAAAGCAGTCTTCTGGCATTGGCGGAATTCCGGCACGGCCTGCTTTGGGGTGAGCCCCGGTTCGGCCATCCCGAAGGCAAGGTCGCGCTGCACGTCAGGGAAGTACTCGACAATATCGACCTGATCCCGGGACTGCCCGGTTACCAGCGCCATCAACTTCGACTGATCGCTTTTGCACACGATACTTTTAAGTACGCAGAAGACCGCTCCCGGCCCCGCGACTGGCAAAAACACCACGGCCGGCTGGCCCGGCGCTTCATGGAATCCTATACGAGCGACGAGGCCATTCTGGATGTCATCGAAACGCACGACGACGCCTATTACGCCTGGCTGGCCGGCCGGCACGGCGAACAGATGCCTTCGGAAAAGTTCAAATCGCTCGATGCGCTGTTGTCCAGAATGGACTACTGCATGCAGTTGTATTATCTCTTTTTCAAGTGCGACACCCAAACGGGCGACAAAACCCAGGCGCCGCTCAAGTGGTTCGAACGGGAGGTGACGACAATTGAAGTGATACCCATCCGGGAATTGATCTAATCGGCATACGATGAATGAAATATTTTGGATAATTCCCCTGATGATCCTGGCCATTGCAGCAGGTATTTATTTCACGGTAAGTCTTAAACAACTGCATCTCGCAGACTTCAAGGAGGATATCGACCGCGAACTGACCGGGTATGGTCTTGTGCTGGATCGTATGCGCGAGCCTTCCTTCAGTGAAAGATTAACCGCACCGTTCGGAAGCGTCCAGCCTGTACTCCTGATCGGCGCAACCCCGTTAAGCCTGTATGAGCGGATCATAAAAAAAGTAATTTTCAAAAACCGGCAGGGCGCTACCGGAGAAACCTGGCTGCAAATCAGCCGCAACCGGTGGAACAACGACATCTCTATTCAGTGGTATCCGGAGCCGGCTCATTTTCAACATCTCACGGAGGACACAAAATTTTAGCGTCCGCCCGATATTTCTGCGTAAAAGAACTTTTACCGCCCATTTTCCGTTTAGCCCGCCGTATTTTTGCGCCCCGTCCATAACAAGCGCCGTCTACCGTCCACCGTCCACCGTCCACCGTCTACCGTCCACCGTCTACCGTCCACCGTCCACCGTCCACCGTCCACC
>CALMBD010000075.1 GCA_937861115.1 uncultured Bacteroidota bacterium
AGGTCTTGAGCAAACTGATTTTCAGACCCCAACCCATATCTCGTATATAAATCTCACCTGAAAAACGGGAAAACCCGTCAACATAGTTGACATACCGGATACCTCCTTTGCCCCCTGTTCAGTAGATACTTTCATCCAGCCGCACCTTCCCCCGGAAAGTCCAGAATACGAAAATGGTATAGGTCGCCACGATCGGCAGCCCGGTTGGTACCGAACTCGAATTCCATCACGATACCCGTCGCAACACCAATACCGAAGATCAGGGCGAATATTTTAATCCAGAAACGCGTGAGTTGTTCCCATACTTTATCGCCCGTTCGGAGGTACTGGCCTTCCAGCAATACCAGCACGACACCAAGGCCGATGCTCAACGGCGGATAGAGATAATGGAAGGCTATGGTAAAGGCAAATTGCAGGCGGGACAGGATTTCGACAGACATTGTTCAGTGGCGGTTGGCAGCAGGAAGTGACCCGATCATATTTTTTCAGATGACTGGATTCATCCTGTCATGTAAGGCAAACATAACACAGGAACAGCCTGTTTTTCCAAAAGATGCAAGCGAAAAGGTATTTGAACCGGGTATAAATTACGGGCTGCACCCTACATATCCTTCGATAAATTCAAATCCCGGATCATGAGCAGGTACGACCTGGAAAACAGCACCGGCGACGTAAAGTCAAGGCGGTTGACGTCGGGTCGCAGGAAAAGGAACTGGTTTCGGTTGCGTTCCGTAATGCCCCGGATGCCTTTAATAACAGCCGTCTTGTTCAGATGGCCCGCCGTGTCGGTATAGGGCAACTGAAACCCGAGATCGCGGAAGAAGCCGGGCTCCATGATCTGGAAAAACAGGTGCAGGAATTCGCGGTCGGGTTTGGGCGGGGCGTAGTGGAACATGGCAAACCCGGCGATATACATCGGTACAGCCAGCGCCAGCGCTTCGTGGTTCTGCTGAAGCGGCCATTCCATATTCTGCAGTTCGCCGTCGATCAGACTGACAATACTGTCATGGTTGACCGCCGGGTTGATGCCGAACGTACTGCGCGTGCGGTACATTTCCTTAAAAAAAGCCTCCCGCGGCCGTTCAAGCAATTTGTTGAGTTCCTTGCGGATGTTGGCGATCTTGACCTGGGGTGTGCGGTCGTTCTTGGCGAAATAGATGCCGTACACGCGTTCCAGCGCATCCATCATAAAACCTTCCGGCTTGATGAGGTAATCCAGTTTGAAAGCCAGCGCCAGCAACAGGTAAGCATAGGTGCCGGGGTATTGATTGGGGTCGGGCTTGCCTTTATCTATCTCCTCAAACGCCCGTGCGATTTCGCGGCAAACGTAGTTGTACTTCACGGTTTTTTCCGTTTCCGGAATATCGCCGTAGGTGCGCTCGTGGACCGGGCGCAGTGCCTTGAACTCATCGAGCAGGAGGTCGTCCTGCTTGTCGGCGTGGA
This sequence comes from uncultured Bacteroidota bacterium, assembly GCA_937861115.1. Lineage (GTDB taxonomy): Bacteria > Bacteroidota > Bacteroidia > Chitinophagales > Saprospiraceae > M3007. Next base: position 1,444 of record CALMBD010000075.1, read on the forward strand.
TGGCCAGTTCGCGCAACGCATAGAGCAGTTTCAGCGGCGAACCGTCGGAGGTATGCGTATCGAAAAGGATGGAAAGGGTATTGTCGGGGTCGAGCGCGAAGCGGCTGAACTTAAGGTTGAAGTTGGCTTCCATCAACCGGCGGAGAAAGCCGACGTTGAGATCGTCGGTCCGGGCGATCTTGCTTTCCACTTTTACCTTTTCAGGGCCGGCTACTCCGGTAATGCGCTGCGAACCCTGCCAGAATTCGAAATGGAGCACACCGTCTGCTTCTTTCCAGACAATGTTGTCGGCGTGTTCGTCTTTCAGGTATTTCAGAAATTCCAGGTAGGCCCGGAGGTATTCGCCCTGGTCAAACAGTTCCAGCGAATGATCGAACAACGCCTGCTGGGCATCCGATTTGTACGCGTCGGTATAGCGACCGAACGGGATGTCGGGCGCAACGGGCTTATTGCCGAAACCGAAAAGGCGTTCAATAAAACTCATTCAGTCTGGTTGCAAAATGTATCCTTTGCACAGGATGATGATGGTGTTCTCTGAAAATGAGCGGTAAAAGTAGCAAGTTTGCCTGTAAATAATCAGCACGGATAAATGGACAGTTTCAGAACAACAATTCCGGTGCAGCGCGCGCCCTTTTCCATCAACCATACCGACGGGCTGATGCTGGCCGGCTCCTGCTTTACGGAGCACATCGGCAATCGCCTGGCAGAGGCCAAGTTTTCACCGCGTGTCAACCCGTTCGGTATTGTGTACAACCCTTTGTCGATCGCCCGTTGCCTGGAACGCCTGTGGGCTGCCGACCGGCCGTTTCGCGCAGCCGAACTGTTTGAAAACGCCGGTCTCTGGCGCAGTTGGGAGCACCACAGCGCATTTGCGGGCACGACACCGGAGGATGCGTTGCACCGTATCAACGAGGCTTACAGTGCCGATGCGGCGGCGCTGCGCCAGACCAGTCGCCTGCTGCTTACTTTCGGCACTGCCGATGTGTTTGTGCTGCGGAGCACCGGCCAGGTCGTCGCCAACAACCACAAAATGCCGGCAGCGCATTTTGATTCCAGGCGACTTTCGGCAGAAGAGACGACGGATGCCATTTGTAATGTCCTGCAAACCATACACGCCGCCCAGCCCGGCCTGAAAGTGGCGCTGACGGTCAGCCCTGTCCGGCACCTGCGCGCGGGTGCGGTGGCCAACCAGCGCAGCAAGGCCGTGCTGGTGCTGGCGTGTGAAGCCATCTGCCGGCAGTTGCCGTTCGTTCACTACTTCCCGGCCTACGAATTATTGCTCGACGATCTGCGCGATTACCGTTTTTATGCTGCCGATATGATTCACCCCTCCGAGGTGGCCGTGTCTTACATCTGGGACCATTTCGTGGAAACGTTTTGTACGCCGGAGACCCGTCAACTGATGGACCGCATCGGTAAAATACGCAGGGCGGCGCAGCACCGTCCCTTCCACCGCGATACGGAGGACTATCGAAAGTTCGCCGAAGCCCAGCGGGATGCAATCGCCCGGTTAAGGGCAGAACAACCCGGGCTCGACTTCGGGGAAGAACTGGCGTATTTTCAGGAAACGTAGACTTTTGGATTTACCCCTGTCCACTTTTTAAAGGCACGCCGGAAAACACTCGGCTCGGCATAGCCAAGTTTATAGGAAATTTCGTTGATGGTCAGCGTGCGCTTTTTCAGCAAACCCGTGGCCAGTTCCTTTTTTACCGAATCGGTGATCAGTTGAAAACTGGCGCCTTCTTCTTTGAGTTTGCGCTGCAGGGTGCGCGGGGTAATGTGCAGGTGATGGACCACATCGTTCAACTGGGGCAGTGTGGTATTGAAGTTTTGCAGAATCACGCGCCGCACTTCACTGGAAAAGGTCTCCTGCTGATTCGTTTTGGCGATTTCCTGTTCGAGCAACTCTTTAAAGTGTCGATTCAACGCCGGGTTGTGCCCGATGGTGGGCAACTGCATGTCGCGAAGGCGGAAGATGATCCGGTTGCTGTCCTGCCCGAACAGCGGTTCGCATTTCAGGATGCGCAGGTATTCCCGGGTGTCGGCGGGGCGCGGATAGCGCATGTGTACATGAAGCGGGTGGAGCACCTTGCCCGACAATAACTTAACGAAATGCACAAATGCGGAAGCGGAGTGTTCCACGATCTGTCGCGCCGTTTCCGGGGAACGGTCGTGCCATGCCGGGATGATATCGACCGTATATATAAACAAGTCGCCCTGGACAGACACACTATAGGTCGTCATGTTGGTCAGGGCGCGGTTGAACTGTTCCGCATTGTGGAATGCCGTCAGCAAATCCGGACTGCTTTCCATCAGATAGCCTACCATACCAGCCAGTCCCGGCGACGTCGTCTCGCCCAAATGCAGTCCCAGGAGTGTATCGCCGGTATGCAGGATGGCTTGTTCCCATATTTTGATGCATTGATCCAGGTTTGCGGCCGCTCCCGGTTGTTCCAGGATTTCCTTTGTGACGCCGACCGCGCGGCATATCTCGTCGAGGTCGGCGCCTTTTCTGACGGCAGCAAGGGCGACGTTGCGCACAAAGGCCATGCTCGACCAGAGATTGGGTTTTTCCATAGATTTGAGTTTGTCAGAATCGTTCGGACTTTGTAGAGACATCCTGTGACGCAACCCCGAAAAGTAGCAGCCGGATGGGAAAAAACGTCTGCAATAATACATCAGATCAGGCACTACTCCGGCCACAGTGTACCTATGGCGTAAAAAACTTTCCACCTCCACGCAGCGTATCCCCCTTTCCGGCATAGTAGGAATAAACCCGGCGCGTCGGCATCTTGCCACCATTAAATGTGCTTTACTGAACAATGAAAAAATTCATCCTTACGCTACCCGTCTGCCTTGTCCTGATGCTTTTTGCATGCAGGAAAGACTCCCTGAATACCACCACCACCAATACCGGTCCCGAGCCGCAGGTACTCATCGAAACCGGCGTTTTTGGCCAGGTGACCGACCTGAGCGACCAGCCCGTAGAGGGCGCTACCGTTTATTTCGACAACAAGCAAACCCAGACCGATGCGCACGGCTATTTCAGCCTAACGGGCCGCGGCGACAGCAAACAGGCCGCCGTTCGGGTAGAAAAGGCGGGGTATTTCCCTTCTTTTGCCGGCTTTATCCCCGAAAAAGGCGTCGAAGCGCGCCTGGCAATCGTGCTGCGTGAAAAAGATCTTGCCGGCTCGCTGACAGCCTCCGGCGGCGGAACCATCACGTTTGGCAACGGCAACGAGGTGAAATTCGCCGCAGGCGCTTTCACCGATGCGTCCGGACAACCCTATTCCGGCACTGTGCAGGTATATGCGGATTATATCGACCCTTCACTCGCTTCGACACGACAGGTCATTCCCGGCAGTTTTGCCGGTATCAGCGCTGAAGGGGAGCGCCAGGTGCTCGAAAGTTACGGTATGATGCACGTCGTGCTGGAATCGCCGGCAGGTATGCCGCTTCAAATATCCCAGCCTGCTACACTGACCATGTCGGTGCCTGCCGACCGCATTTCACTGGCGCCGTCGACGATTCCGCTGTGGTACCTCGACGAGACGACCGGCCTGTGGCGGGAAGACGGCGAAGCGGTGTTGCAAAACGGCAAATACGTGGGACAGGTATCGCATTTTACGCTGTGGAACTGCGATATGGGTTTTCCTGTCGTGACGGTTTCGGGAAATGTTTTTGTTGAAAACTTTTTCCCCTTTGTAGAAGTGCGCTTTACCCGCCCGGGCGGTGTTGATGTGCGCAGCACCAACACCAGTAACGCCGGCAACTTTAGCGGGATGGTACCGGCCAACGAGGTACTGGTAATGGAAATCCTCAACGCCTGCGGTGAAGTGCTGTACACCGCCAACATCGGACCTTTCAGTGCCAATACCGATCTCGGCAGCATCGGCCTGCCCTGGACGAATGCATGGGTGGCGGTATCCGGTACATTGACCGATTGCGACGACCAGCCGGTGACCAACGGCTATGTCCGGGGCGACATCGACGGCCATTCCTTCCCGATCAGCCTGAACCCGGTGACGGGGCAGTTTAACGGCATGACGAGCAATTGTGGAGGTGCAGGCACCAATGTGTCCGTGTACGGGATAGACCTTACGGCAATGATGGAAAGCGATGTTGTAACCTTCCCCGTATCCAGCCAGGTCAACGTCGGCGCCCTGCAAGCCTGCGCCGGTCAGGTCACCAACGGCGTGAACTTCATATTTGGAGGGATGATCAAGACCTACACGCCCTGTACGACTACCTGGACGCCCGATCCTACCTTGTCGGTGCATGAAATCAAGTTTACCGCAGATATCTCCGGCGGCAGTATGCTGTATACTGTATCCTTGATTGACTGGAACAACGGGGTTGGGTCTCCGATTTGGGGGCTGTCTGTCAACTACCAGATATTCGGCGCCCCTGTATCCTACTATGAATTCAGCGGCAGCGATGTCGAAATGATACAATATGCAACAACACCCGGCAGCACGCTGATCCTGGACATCAACAATGTGACATTTACAGAGCAGCCATCCGGTAACGTGACCACGGGCGGCAAAATAGAGATCGAGGCATTGATCCAGTGATTTTGGCATTATATAGGCATCATCCCTGAACATCATCTCACAAAATGACCGAAACGGAAATCCTGCGCACCGTCGAAGCCTGCAAACGGCGTGAGCCCCGGGCAGAAAAAGTGCTGTTCGAGTGCTTCGCACCGCGTGTGTACGCCCTGGCGCGACGCTACGCACCAGACGAGACGGCGGCGCAGGATTTTTTACAGGAATGTTTCATCGTCATCTTTGACAACCTCGGAAAATACGACGCCGGTCGCGGCGAGGTGGGCGCCTGGCTATACCGGATCAGCGTGAACACCTGCCTGCAACTGTTGCGCAAAGCCAGGCAACAACCCGCACTGGATTTTGGCGACCTGCCTGCGATAGCAGACGAACTAGAACCGGAAGACCTTGACCGCATACCCGAAAGCCTCGTTCTGGAAGGCATCCGGCGCCTGCCTCCCGGGTACCGTCAGGTGTTTAACCTGGCGGTTTTTGAGGAATGGCCCCACAACGAGATTGCCCGGGCGCTGAACATCAGCGAAAGCGCATCGCGTTCGCAGTTGAGCAGGGCCAAACTGTTTTTGAAAAACTTTATAAAAAATACACTTCCCAGCTATGAGCCGCAACGACTGGTTTGAGGATTTTCTCCGCGCGCGCGTCAGCCGCGAGGCTACCGGCTTCGATCCTGAATCCGCCTGGACACGCCTGCAACAGCGCCGGCGCGAACGCCGGCGGCGCCGGATATTTTTCCTGTTTTTCCTGCTGGCCGGAGTAACCGGAGGCATTAGCATCTGGCAATGGCAACCTCATACAGTGAGCCGGTATACGGATAGCCCGAAAAGCGGTGGTTTGGGCGAGATGGCCGTCGAGGCAAAACCTTCCGGCAACTATGCAAACAAAAATGGAACAACAATCGGGGCGGCGGAACACGCACCGCTGCCGCACCACCTGGAGACGCCTGTCCCGCGCCGGGAAACAGCCTTTACTGCCCGATACGCCGAAATACCGGTCTCGTACCCGATTCTTCCGCCCGGGCAAGCGTGGCATGCATGGACCGGTATTGCCCCGATTGCCGGAGAGCGTGATGATACTGTATTTTCCGATGACAATTCCACTAGACAAAAAGCAGAGGCATCCGACCAGGCTGTTGCGCCGATCCCCGTATTCGACCCTGTGAGTACCCTGGCGCCACAGCCCTTTGATCACCGGGTAACGCCTCAATTTAACCGGGCCGGCAATACTGCGTTCAAAGGCCGGCGTCCCGGATTTCCGAAATGGTACCTTGGTGTGGATATAGGCTATGGGCTACAGTTTGCCTCCCGCTCGGGCAGTGATACGCCCTGGCTCAATCGCCGTTCGGAGGAGGAAAAGACCCTCGACATGTTCTCCCTGGGGCTGACCCTGCGGCGTCACCTGAGCCGGCGCTGGTTTGTGCAGGGCGGTATCGCTTATTCCCGGTTGACGGATCGCCGCACAGTGGTTTCCGAAACCACCGTCACGCAGATCATGCCCAACCAACTCGTGCAGATCATTATTGCTGCCGACGGCACCGAGGAAAAAGTGTTCAGCGATGCGCCCGTGACGACCGTGACGAGAACCGAAGGGGTGCAGTACAACCGGCTTGATCGCCTGGAATTGCCTGTGCTGGCGGGGCTGGCGCTTTTCCCCGAACGCAACTGGGGGCTTGGCCTTTCAGCAGGCGTTGTGCCGACCCTGGCCGGGCGACTCGACGGCGCCGTCGCCGACAGTGGCACCGGCGCCATGCTCTCGTTGAACGATGCGGGCTACCGCAGGTCGGGATTGTTGTCCGGACTGCTCCATGTGGAACTCAGTGCGCGTTTTCAGGCAGGTGTGTTGGGGCTGTCGCTGCAAGGGCGCAGCGATTTGCTGAACACGACCAAAACAGGCGCAGGTTTTTCGGAAAAGCGGACCTCGGCAGGCGTTGCGCTGAGCTACCGGCATGTGATCGGCAGGCGATAAGTGAAAAACATGCGATGACATACTCCCGTATTGTCGTTTCGGGGTGCAGAGGATGTTTCCTTTATAGATGGTTAATGTCGCCACGCAAGCCGTCCATTTTACACAGTTGACCGGCATTCCCGTTTTTCATACAGGGACCACAAATTTTAGAGGGTTTTCGGTAGAACCGCCGAAAACCCTCTAAAATTTGTGGTCCCTGTATGATTTTAGTGTGTGCACCGAAGAGATGCCTGATGCATCTGCTCCCGGCCTGTCGCAAGATGTCACTTTTCTGTCGCACAATGCGACAATCTCCCGGCACAGGCGCCCTGATCTTTGTACCGTCAAAATATCACACAAAAGTGCGATTGCCGGTGCGGCCGGCTTGCGCCCAATTTTGCATATAATTTCATGCATTTGTAAATTCGTCTTTTTTAACGGAACAATCACCTTAAACTTTATGAAAAAATTACTGAAAGTACTCGGTTTCCTGCTTGGCGGCATTGTGCTGCTGGTGGCGCTTTTTGCTGGTTATATCCAGGTGAAAGGTGTGCCCAAATACCCGGTAGAAATACCCGATCAGGTAAAAAACCTGAAAGTGACCGTCGATTCCGTGCATATTGCAGAAGGGAAACGTATCGCTTCCATGCTCTGCCGCGAGTGCCATTATTCCCCGGAAACCCAAAAACTGACGGGTTCGCACCGCACCGACATTCCGAAAGAGTTCGGAGAAATTTACTCCCTGAACATCACACAGGACAAGTCGATTGGCGTGGGTGGATGGACGGACGGTGAGTTGTACTACTTTCTGCGCACGGGTATCCGTCCGCAAACCGGGCAGTATGTCCCGCCGTTTATGCCGAAATTTCCGCTCCTGTCCGACGACGATCTTCATTCGGTTATTGCCTGGCTGCGTTCGCCCGACCCCGAACTGGCGCCCGACACCCGGGAATACCCGCCCAACCAGGCCAATTTTCTCATCAAATTGCTCAGCAATATCGCCTTCCACCCCCTGCCGCTGCCGGAAAAGCCTATCGTAAAGCCCGATACTACCGACAAGGTTGCCCTTGGCAGGTATGTGGCCAATGGTATGCTCGGATGCTTTGCCTGCCACAGCGCCGACCTGAAAACGCTCAACGACCTGGAGCCCGAGAAAACACCGGGTTTTTATGGTGGTGGAACGGTAATGCTGGATATTGACGGTGTAACGCCCGTTCCGACGGCCAACATAACCATGGACGAGGAGACCGGTATCGGTAAAATGACGGAACAGGAATTTGTGGATGCCGTCAGGTTCGCCAAAAAACGCGGAGGCGGTACCCTGCATTATCCTATGATGCCGCACACTGCCCTGTCCGAAACGGAGGTCAAAGCAATTCATGCTTACCTGAAAACGGTCCCGGTCATCAAGAATAAGGTGGCCCGCTTTCAGGAAGGAAACTGATTGGCAGGCATGAAAATGCCTGCGTCGGGAAGTGGTATCGCATGAATTATAAAGCAGAAACCCGTCAGAGATCGCTTTTTCACACATTCATGTGATACCACACCCAACCATATTGACCCCAACTTTGCACTGCAATCGGGAATGGGCTTTAACCGGGGAAAATCTTGGTTTTTACCATGAATCATACATCGGCGCCTTTTCACCTTTGCATCATGAATTCACATAAATATTTTCAATACGCCTGCAACCTGGTTAAAATGTATCCGGTCTATCGGCAACCAAAATAATCCGGTCAACAAAGTCGCTTTTGTTCAATTCCCGCAAGAAACCTACCCTGACCTTTGTCCTAAACTTTTGAAAAGAAAATGAAAATCGTCGCACAGCACTTCACAGTACCCGCAGATCTGAAACCATATCTCGATGCCTGCTGGTACATACAAAGTGATGGTCCGGTTACGGAAGTCTCTTCGATGCAGTATTGCCTTGCTACCGGACAGGTTGAAATCATCATCCATATCACGCCGCCATTCTACCATACCGGGATCATGGACGGAAAGGAAGCCCTGTTTCCCGAAGCCTTTATTGGCGGCATCCATGTGGAACCGGTCATGTTTCAGCTGCAGGGCGGTACGGGTTTGTTCGGGATCAGTTGCAAGCCGGAGACGCTCATCATGCTGTTCAACAAACCTATCGGCGACCTGGCAGATAACTTTGCCGAATTGCATTCTTATCTCGGCGGTACCATAACCGAAATGGTGAAACAGATTCAGGATGCCCCTTCCCATGAGCATCGCATCCAGATTGCCGTCAATTACTTCCGGAAGCGTGTGGCGGAGCAGAAACAGCGCGATCGCTATTATTTTTCCGAAGCCATGCAATACATCCGGATGGCCACGGGCCTGCAATCGGTAGATGAAGTGTGTGAAAAAGTGTTTGTCGGCAAACGCCAGCTCCAGCGCACCTTTCAGGAAAATATCGGCATCAGCCCCAAGACCTATGTGCGTATCGTGCGGTTTAAAGGCGCTTACGATTTTGTGCAGCACAACCCGAACACAACCTGGACAGAGATCAGCCACCATTTCGGCTATTCCGACCAGTCGCATTTCATCCGCGATTTCAGGGAGTTTACGGGCGAGAACCCAACGGCTTTTATCTCGGGATTTTCGCCGCTGTACAGCACTCCCCTGGCTATAACAAATTGATAAACAAAATAATAGCCCCAATGACAATGTCGCTTTTATTCAAGTATGTGTTTAAGCAGCGGCATACCTTTGTATCATAATAAATTAAGCAATTACAATATGAAAACAATCATCAGGGCGCTTGTGCTCATTGGCAGCGCCGTCGTTTTTCTGCGCTCCGGACTTCCGGCGCCGGACCCGGGTGGCCAGGTGGCCGTCCAACAACTGAAAGCCCGTTACCAGGGTAAACTGCCTCAAACAGACATGCTTGCCGATCCTTCCGGAACAGTACTGTTTGAACAAATGAAATCCGGCATCACATTACCGTAACGCGCATAACTTCCTTTGCTGGCAACAGCATAATCATCAAGCATTTTCATTTTTTTTCAAAGGAGGCTCCGCTGCAAGAGCGGGGCCATAGGAGCAGTCTGTCCCACCGCCTCTGGCGACGAAGACACCACGGTTCGAGCCGTTTTGGGGCGGATCGGGATGGACTGCCAACTTAGCCTTTGCATTCCTTTCACCAAATTTTTCCGGGTTACCGGTACACCATTGCGGCGAGCGACCACGCGAGCAGCCTGGCGGCGCCTTGCCTTCACACATTAGTAAACAAAAACACATTCACCGTCAATTTTTAAAGCTATGAACAAGCAACTCGTTAATTTTTCACTCTTGCTGCTTGCAGCACTCACTTTCAGCCTCACCGCCTGCGACAAGGACGATGATCCCCAAACGGAAGGTATTTTTTACGGCAAATCAGCCAGTCTGGGCAGCGGCAGTGCAAGGGCCTATATCGAGATCGATGCAAACGGCGCCCCAAAACAAATCGGCATTGCTGTAAGCGAAAACGCGCTCGAAACCCTGCCGACCCACGACCATCCGCTGACCCTCGAATTGCCGGCCGAGGCGGTGGGCAAAACACCCATCAAGCACATCACATTTGACTTCCAGGCACACGGCCACGAGCCGGCAGGAGTATACAATGTGCCGCACTTCGATTGCCATTTCTACAAGATTACGGAAGCGGAAAAACTGCTGATCGGTACCAACGATGCGGACAAACTCGCCAATGCTCCGGATTCGACGCTGATACCGGCGCCCTATTTCCCGACCGGCCCCGTGCCGCAAATGGGCGTACACTGGGTGGATCCCACCTCGCCGGAATTCAACGGACAGCCGTTTACAAACACCTTTATTTATGGCGCTTATGATGGAAAGGTGATCTTTTACGAACCGATGATAACGGTCGACATGATCAAAGCCAAACAACACCATCACTTCGAAATCCGCCAGCCCCAACAATTCATTCCCGCAGGATACTACCCGATGGAATATTGCGTCCGTTGGAATGAAACGGCCAGGCAGTATGAAATCGCCCTCGAAGACCTGACCAATCGCCAGTAACCCCGAAGCCGGTCATTCACTCCATTTTAAATCACTTCCAATAAAACACGAACGATGAAATCCATTTTTTTGAAAATCAATTTTTTAGCGCTTACGCTTTTCCTGGTCTCCTCTGCTGCGCTGACCAGCTGTAAAAAGGACAACGACACCAAACCCGGACTGCCGGAGTCGCTTTCGGGTACCTGGACGATCCAGTCATTTACCATCGATGGCGTGGAAGCCAAAGGGCTCGTTATCGAGTCTTCGCAACTGAAACTCAATGTTGCCGACGAAACCAGCGGTACATTTGTCTGGACCATCGTCTACATGGATGATACCGCCGATACGGTTAAAGGCCAGTACAGCCTGAATGAAAGCGGCGACGAGATATCGATGGTTACCCCTGACGGACAAGTGCAGGTATTCGATTTCAGTTTCAACGGCGACAAGATCGTATTGTCCGGAACACTGGATGAAGGTACTGTGGTGATGAAAGCTGTGCGCGGGTAACAGCGGGGCATTTTTCATTATCTCACATTTTTAAATATCAAACACATGAAAGCAAAAGCATTTCTGGTATTTGGTCTCGGAGCCCTGATGTTCTGGCTGACCAACTGCCAACAGCAGCCCGCTACCGGGCAGTCAACGGCCACGGAAATCCCCGCCGCCAAGGTTGATCCGGTAAAACGCGGCGAGTACCTCGTCGGTATGATCGGCTGTGATGATTGCCATACGCCCAAAATGATGACGCCTCAGGGCCCTGCGCCCGATATGTCGCGTCGCTTTATGGGGCACCCGGCAGACGAGCCGTTTACTTTCGACGACAAGAAAAAACTCATTGAAACGCAACACGTTGCGGTGTTCAGCCCGGGTCTGACGGCTATTGCCGGCCCCTGGGGCGTATCGTACGCCGCCAACCTGACTCCCGACGACACCGGTATTGGCAACTGGACGGAAGCGCAGTTCTTCAAGGCAATCCGCGAGGGTAAATCGAAAGGCCTCGACGGTACGCGTCCGATTCTCCCGCCCATGCCGTGGCAGGCATACCGCAACATGTCGGACGAAGACCTGAAAGCAGTATTCGCCTACCTGAAGTCGGTTACGCCGATCAAAAACGTGGTTCCGAACGCGCAATCGCTGTAAATCCGCAGACCTCCTCCCCTGGCGCTGTCGCATTTTATCCCTTTTCTGTCGTGAATTGCGACGGGTCGGGGGAGGCTTTACCCTGAATTTTGTACCGTCAACACGATTAACCATTAACACACACCATGAATACGTTCGAACAATTGATCGCTCTGGCCGCCATTGCGGTAAGTGGAGTCGGCATACGCACCATCATAGCCACCATCGCGTTGCGCCGACGCCTGAAATAAACCGGCGGTATATCTGCCTATTTGGAAAAATTAAGCTTTGAAAAAATGAAAAAACAAATGCCCGGCGGCTTGCTTGCCGCCCTCCTCTTCCCCATAGCCGTAGTCACGGCACAACCTGTCGTTAAAGTGGATGCCGTATCCCTGCTCGATGAACTGGCTGCACCACCCGCCACCCTGGCCGAAGCATATCAACGCGCCTACTCCGATAACAATGGTCCTGATGCAACCCCCTACTACCAGGCCTGGATCAGCAAGGTAGAGCAGTATAACAAGGAGGGCCAGACCCTTCAAATGCAGTTCTACCAGAAGAATCCGACGGGTATCCGCCCGGCAGCACAGCCCGTATCGAGGGTTTCGGCCCAGCAACAGTCGGCCATGGACGGCGCAACTTCCGAACTGGCGCAAAAAATGATGAACGACCCGGCTTTTGCCCAGAAATTCATGCAGATGAGCGAAACGGAACAGCATGCCTATATCGCCAAATTGCTGGCGGATAAAGGGATAAAGCCCGTAGACGGCCAACCGGATCGCAACCAGCAAGCCATTCCGGGTTCCGATGTAGACTGGATGACCCTTTATTCGGAATATATGCAAACGGCCAATGACATGAGTCGCTGGAACGCACAGACGGAGCTGCAAACGAAATACGACAACCTGCACCAGGAAGTGAATGCCTGGGCGGAGGTCGAGATCAAAAAACTGCCCATGATCTCCTATGGCGAATACGGCCACGACCATGATCCGGAAAAAGTAAAGGAAATCCGCAGGAAAGCACTCGGCAAACACCGAGATCTGGCCGATGCCATGATGAAAGAAGCCGCCGGCTTGTTCGCTCAGTTTCGCAGCGCCTCGCGACAGCGGATGGCAGCCCTGAACGACGCCTTGAGAGGTGTCCAATACGGCGCATCCTATGATTTCGGCATCCATTATCCGTCTGTATTAGGCGCACAAATGATGCTCGTTCAGGAGCCGTACGGGCTGCTGAGCAATGAAATCTCCGTCATCAACAGCATAGCGCAATGGGAACAGGAATGGCGGAATTTTGAATAAGGCGCACTCAGTCTTACCCGTATCCTGCTCATTTTCTCCCGACGACTACTCAATATGCCCTGCATTTGGCAGGCGCATGGGGCACCTTTGTATTCGAAAAACAATCTAACTAAACGACGATGCTATTCCATTTTTTGATCACTTCCACCCTGGGGAAAAACCACGCGCCTTATGTTTTGCCAAAACGGCAGCCCGAAGCGCTTGAAACCGAGAAAGATATCATTGATGCAGTACTTGCCGGCAACCAGCAGGCATTTACCCTGCTGTTCCGGCGGTATGAAAAAATGGTTTTCTCCATTGCTTTGAGTATCACGCGGCAAAATGAAGATGCCGAAGAAGTCATGCAGGATACTTTTCTGAAAGCCTGCCGCTACCTGCCGGGCTGGCGCGCTGATTGCAGTTTTAAAACCTGGCTGTTCCGAATTGCCCGCACCACTTCGCTCGATCACCTGCGCCGCAAACGCCTGGATACCGTCTCGCTGGAAACGCCGGAACTGGCTGTTTGGCAATTGCAGGAACCGGCCAAAAACAGTCTCCAAAACATTATGGACGACGAACGGGTGGACCGGCTCAAAGGCGCCATGAAAAAACTCTCCGCAGCAGATGAGGCAGCGCTGATGCTGTTCTATTTTCACGAACAGAGCATCGAAGAGGTGAGCGCCACCATGGGCTGGACGTCGGGCAATACCAAAAGTCGCCTGTGCCGCGCACGGCAACGATTGAAGGAGGTGTTGGTGGAGGATGCGGGTGTTTGGGCATAATGCAGGGTTGAGCAAGCAGAAGCGGGTGTTTGCTCAGCCCGGCAGCCTGTCAATTTTTTCAACCAGCCAATCCTTCAGGGCGGGCTGTTTTTGGGAAAGATGATGTCGGAGGTATGCTTTTGTAACATTTCGTTTTGTCCCGACCTGCGTCATTTTTCGGACAAACCAAATGAAAACACGATAGTGTTTACGCAGCGTTTTGCTGTAAATATCCCTCCGCTGCAAGAAATCTTCAAAACGTTCTATCGATTGCTCCAGCTGTTCAGGGCTGGACTTCCCGAGTGTCAATTGCTCATATAAAGTGCGGACCTGGAGTGCATGAAAAAGCAATGCATAACGCGGATCGCGCATTTTAAGCCCTGAAAGAAGTTTTTCCGCCTCGTCAAACGCGTTGTGATGAAAAGATCGGGAAGCGCGCAGTAAGGTCACCACATCATTTCGACGGTCGACAGGCAATATGCCGCTGCTTTTCTCCACAAAAGTATTGAAGGTCGCTTCATCGTGGTTTTTGGCTAATACCTGGCCGTTGTTCAGAAATGACTCTTCAGTCGCCACCTCGGACCATACGTTCCGCTCGTTGGCCCATTCAAAAATTTGCCTGTACCATTCCATGGCCTGTATTTCTCCTTCCCGGTAACGGCGGATGCAGTAATTGAAGGAAAAACGCACGACATATCCCAACTCGGCGTGCTCCAGTCGCGGCCCCTGTGTTCGAAGCAATTCCATGAATGCAACGAAGGAAATATCAGGTTCGACGAATACGCGAAGCAGGGCGCGGTATAAGGTAACGAGCGCACTTTTGCCCGATTTATCCAGGGCGGCTGTCTGATCCAGCAACTGTTTATATGATCCGGCCTCCTGGGCATGGTTCAGCATGCGCGCGCGGGAAGCGCGGTTGCAGGCGAGTTGAAGCCTTGAAATGGTATAGTACAACTCAAGGCTTTCGTCCAGATCGTCGAGCAGATTGCCCGGTGGCGACAGCCGGTTGGTATGCGGATACGCAAAAGATCGCTTCAGTATCCAGAACCTGAGTTGCCAGCCCTCTATGGTTTCCGGAACGTCGTTTCCGGGGAGCGTTTTAAGCGCTGCTTCTACGGAGCGCCGGAATATCTTTTCGTCGTCCTTGCCAAAAAGGGCGCTAACTGAAGCTTGCATCCGGAGTTCCCGGTTTTGCAATACTTCCCTGATAACGAGAAAATCCTCAATACAACCGTTCAGATCGGAAAGCGCCTTAAGCCATTTATGGCCGTCGAAAGGCTTGTTTAAAAAAACACGGGAAAAGGTGTTCTCCTGCCGCTCGATAGCCCGATTCCCTCCCGTGCGCAACTCGGAAAACAAGGGATAAAGAAATTTTTTTGACGTAAAAAACGGGGATTCCAGAAACTTTCCCAGTGCAGTCAGGTCCGGTTTTTCAAGCAGACCTAGAAGCGATAAGGTATAGTTTTTAGACGTTTTCATTGCATCAGCCTTGTTTTGGAATCAGGCAATGCAAGATAAGGCTAAACTTCAACATCAAAAAACAGGGATTTTTTCAAAATAGCGAGGTTTTTACAGGCATTGTCTTGGGATAGATTTGTGCTATTAAAATGCCGTCGGAAATAACCGTATTATTTTCCCCTTCTGTAATTTAAATTTAGGTAGTATCGCTTAGTTAGTCTTGTAGATTAGAATAGTACCTGTTGATTAAAATACTAAAAACCAATGTACCCGCCGCCGGGCTGTTCTCCAAACCCGGCGGCTTTGTCTTTAGGTCAGGCGGCCCGTCCCTTACATTCCCGCAAAATACCGCACCAGATCGTGCCCGACCGGTAACGGTTGTTCCTGAACGGCGGCCTGTGCCGGCGCCGTACCCTCGAGTACAAAACCGAGTACCGCCGCTGTAATATCGGGCGTACCCAGGTGGTGGCCGCCATCCCGCGGACTAAACAGGCGACTGCCGGGCCAGAATGCGTGGTAGCGCTGGGCTTCGGCATGGGGTGTAACCCTGTCGCCGGACGAATGTACCAGCAGCCCCTGGATATGCGGAAGTTTTGCCGTCATCATGGCCAGATCAAAATACTCCAGGGGGTATCCGATCTGCTGCTCAAACTTGCGCACCATGTTCCAGTACAAAGAAGGCCAGAGCCCGACGGCCCTGCGGTATTCATCAAATATCCGGGGCGCGTAACTGAAGGACGCCATGATGACCATGCGACGCGGATGTTGCCAGGCCGGTAGCCCGTCGAGCGCAAAGATGCTGCTGCTGCCGCCGAATGAATGCCCGATAATCGCTTCTACAGGACCGTATTCGGTCAGCAAAGCGCGGATGATCGCGGCATTTTTGGGGATATTCAGGTATCCTGCCGGCGCCAGTCCGTGACCGGGAGGATCGTATGCAACAACACGGTACCCAGCCTGCACGAGTTCGGGTACAAAGTGGCGCCAGCGGCCCGAATTATAGCCCCAGCCATAGCTTAGCAGTACCATCGGGGCGTTCTCCTCGCCCCAGTGATACTCCACCACAGGCATTCCGGCAACCAGGCGCCGCACCTGGCGCGCCGAATCCAGAAAAAGACGCTCTTTTTCGCGCAGGCGTGGTTTGGGCGGCGCAGAAAAAAGATTGATGGCCGTATGGGCAGCGCGGTTCGGCGCTATGAGCGACCCGATGTTCAGGCCAAAACCGATCAGTTTATATATGATTTGCAGCATGGTGCATTTATTTGTTTCTAGTCAGACGATTGGATTGGGCATCTGGTGTCATTTTTTATCTGTCTTTTAACGGGCGTCTTTTTTTACAGGGTTTGTTCCGAAGAGTCCCACGGCCCGTGCGACGAATCGCTCCAGGTGTTGCTCCGCTCCGGTGAGTTTGTACATGGTGACGGCCCCTTCGTATTCCAGCAGCAGGCGGTAGGCAGTTTCAGCGGCTTCGTCCGGAGGCATGATCGATGCCAGGATACCGGCTACGGTGACCTGCCATTCTTCGTACATGGATTCTATCTGGTCGTTAAATAGCCCTTCGCGACCCGTTTCCAGGGCGGTGTTGGCAAAAAAACAGCCGCGGCGGTCGTGTTTGGCCAGGCGGTTTTGTCGCCGCAACAACTTTTCCAGGCGCTGTTCAGGCGGAAGGTCTTCGCCGGCCACGGCAAATACGTACCGCCGCAGTTCTGATATGGCGTAATCCACCACTGCGCGCATCAGACTTTCTTTTGAAAGGTGGTGGTGCATCAGACCCGATTTGCCCAGACCCGTGGCCTCGGCGAGCATACTGACAGACGTGCCGTGGTAACCGTGGCGGTTAAATACTTCCCAGCAGCGGTGCAGCAATTCTTTTTTATCTATTTTTGTTACAGGCATTATACCGAACGTTCGTTCTGCAAAAATACGGGTGTTCCATCGAACCAGGCAAGCGGGCGGTCAATTTTTTTTAATATTGCCATCGAAAAAACTTCGCATGAATCTATCGCTTTCAGGTAAAAATGCTTTGGTAGGCGGCGCCAGCGCAGGTATCGGGCGCGCAGTGGCCATCGAACTGGCTGCGCTGGGCGCCAATGTCACGTTGCTGGCGCGCACCGAACCGGCCCTTCTTGAATCTGTGGCAGTACTCGCTACCGGTAGCGGACAGCAGCACGGCTATATCGTTGCCGACTTTTCCGACCCCGCGGCGCTGGCTGAAAAAGTCAGAGCCCTGTGCGAAACAAAAACCATACATGTGCTGGTAAATAACACAGGCGGCCCTCCGGGCGGCCCTATCGTGGAAGCGGACGCCGGCGCTTTCCTCGCGGCATACCACAACCACCTGATCTGCAACCAGTTGCTGGCGCAGGCGGTGCTGCCGGGCATGAAAGCCGCTGGATACGGTCGTATCATCAATATTATCAGTACTTCGGTAAAGGAGCCGCTCGACAACCTCGGTGTATCCAACTCGACACGCTGGGCCGTGGCGGGCTGGGCCAAGACCTGGGCCAATGAAGCCGGCCGGTTCGGCATCACGGTAAATAATGTGTTGCCGGGTTATACCGGTACAGGCCGCCTGACGGAAATTATCGAAAAACGGGCATCATCGACAGGCCGGCCTGTTGAAGCGGTGGAGGAGCAGTTCAAAAACAGCGTTCCGCTGCGCCGGTTTGCCGAACCGTCGGAAGTAGCGGCGGCTGTGGCCTTTCTGGCAAGCCCTGCTGCGGGTTATATCAACGGGATTAATTTGCCGGTAGACGGCGGGCGAACGAGGAGTTTGTAAAAAAAAGGCCGCTCTTTGGGAGCGGCCTGAACCAATTGAAATTGCGTAACTGGATTTGTTTTTTTGTCTTAGTTCGGATGGAAACCGTAGTTCGACAGGATTTTTTCTTTCAACTCTTTCCGTGCAAAGAAGATGCGGCTTTTCACGGTACCGAGGGGCAACTCGAGTTCATCTGCGATCTCCTGGTATTTGAAGCCTTCAAAGTGCATTAAAAACGGAATACGAATGCTGTCGTCGAGCGACTCAACCAAAATATTCAGTTCTTTCAGCAAGATGCCGCCTTCGGCGGCGTTTGAAGTGGCGTGACTCCCGGAGTTGAGATAATACTGGTTGTCGGTAGTATCGAGAATAGTATTGGCCTTAACTTTCTTGCGGTAGTTGTTGATGAAGATGTTTTTCATGATCGTAAACATCCACGCCTTAAAATTGGTACCGGGCTGAAACTTGTCTCTGTTGAACAATGCGCGATACGCCGTCTCCTGGTAGAGATCTTTCGCATCTTCCATATTCTTCGTCAAATTATAGGCGAAGGAGTGGAGCAGCGTCGTCAATGTGTTCAGTTTACTATTAAATTCCATGCTGGTCATGGTATACCTCCTTGTTTGTTTTATTTGATGTCTCAAAAGTACGATTTCTGTTGAACAACTTCAAAATTTTTCTTCAACAAAAAAATGTCGCCGATTGACATATTTTGATGTCACAACATCGTTCTTTGGTTTAAGTATTTAATAATCAATTGTTTATGCTATTTTGAACCAATCTAGAAAAAAATGAACTTTCAAAATAAATTGAAAAATACGAAAAAACTTAACACTTCCATAACGATTCAACAGGGTGCTGCGGTCACACGTTTTCCTTTCCGCAACCGGAGAAATCCGAAATCCCTATTTTTGCCCTGACTTTTGCATAACGCCTGAAACCCGCAACCTGCACAACCCGTAACCAGCAACCCGCATAACCCGTAACCCGAAACCCGCACAACCCGTAACCAGCAACCCGCATAACCTGCAACCCTTATCTCATGTACAATCCGCTGTTCAGGATTCGCGAAAACGGATATTTCGGCTTCATCAGTGCACAGGGTGCAGTGGTGATAGAACCGCAGTACCTGGAGACGGGTGATTTTCGCAACGGGTTCACCGTCATACGCCTGAACGGCCAATGGGCACTGCTGAACGATAAAGGACAATTGTTCATAAAACGCCTGTTCCGATCGGTGGGTCCTTTCGAGGAAGACCTGGCGCGGGTGCAGGTGGTGCAATCCTGGGGCTTTGCCGACAGGCGGGGCAACTTGGCCATTCCGCCGCTTTTTGACGCTGCCGGCAATTTCAGTGAAGGCCTCGCCCCGGTTACCTTCAACGGACGGGCCGGTTTTATTGATTCTCAAGGCCATTTTGTCATAAAACCCGTTTATTCCGGCACCGGTATGTTCCGCGACGGACTGGCGCCGGCGGGCGATAACGGGAAATGGGGATTTGTAGACCATACCGGCCGGTTTGTAATACAGCCCGCCTGGGATGCGGCACACGCTTTTCAGGGCCGCGTGGCGGTCGTGACAAAGGAACAATGCTGGGGGCTGGTCGACCGCTCGGGTCGCGAAATGGTACCGCCGCAGTTTGAATTTGTAAAAGGCCACGCACACGGCGAGTTTTTCGATGGCATGGCACTGGCCTTCCGCGATGGCAAGTACGGCTTTGTCGATCAGGAGGGCAGTATCGCGGTGGAGCCCATGTTTGATCTAGCAGGCGATTTCGGCGAAGGACTTGCCCTGGTGGAGATCAACGGCGCTTACGGCTATATAGACAAGGCGGGCAAACTCGCCATCATGCCAAAATTCGAGGATGCGGGTGTTTTTTCCGAAGGACTCGCACAGGTGCGCATCAACGGGAAATGGGGCTATATCAATACGGAAGGCCAGGTGACTATCCCGGCGTCGTTTGATACCGTCTCCCCCTTCCGCGACGGGCTGGCGCTGGTGACTATCGACGATAAATGGCAATATATCGACCGCTTCGGCGGGGTACTTTGGCGGGAATCGTAGCGGTACGGTCTCGTTTTTTCTGCGCGCCCTGCTGGAAAATTGTGCGGCGCGGGAAAAAAAACTGTCAGCCATCTTACTTTACTTCAAATAGGCGGTACGGAATAACAACGCGTTTCCGGATTGCCGTTTTGCCCCTGTTCAGGCGTTTTAGCCTGTGTTAGAACTATATTGCCCAATTTCAGGCGGCGGATAGTAAGAAAATATCCTTGTTAATAAAAACATAATTTTTATAATAATTTGTTAAAATTTCCCATTCGGGCTGTACTGGCACATGGTTAGCAAGGCTTATTGCAGGTCCAGATAACTGGATGTGCAACTGACCAAAACTGATTAGCCATGAGGCTTACCCATTTTATTCTCCCGCTTGCTCTGTTAATCCCACTTTTCCTGACGGGACAACGCTTAAAGCAAACATACCAATACGTCGATGTATCCGGCTTTGTAGTCGACAGCATTTCGGGCGCTCCGCTGAGCGAGGCAACCGTGGTGGTGTACGACGACATGCTCATTCTCCCGCTTGCCTTTGTTGAAACGGATGCGGAAGGTTTCTACTCCGCCCAGGTTCCCAGGGTGGAGCGGTACAAAATACACGCCGACAAAGGCACCTTCTTTTCAAATGAGAAGGTTGTCGCGCTCGAAAGTATTCAAAAGAAAGTGAAAGTGAAACTGGACCGCAAGCCCGGCTATGTGTTCGACATCACCATTTTCGACAAGGCTTTCGAACACAATACCATCAATACCCTGCGCGACTGCAAAATTGAAATCTACAACAACACGACGAAGGAGCAGGTGCTCACCATCGAAAAGTCGCCCAAATCTACTTTCAACTTTTCCTTTGCCGAAGGCAACCACTACACCATGCTGGTGCGCAAGCAGGGCTATCTCAACCGCCGCGTGGAAGTGTACGTCAACGTAAACGGTTGCATCCTGTGCGTCGACGGTATGGGTGTGAAGGAACCCGATGTGGTACCGCTGATGTCGCACGGCAATGAGGTCGGCTACTTCCTCGGCGCTATCGATCTCGATTCGATGCAGATCGGCAAGCGTTTTCAGTTAAAAAATATTTACTACGACTTCAATAAATGGGACATTCGTCCGGAAGCCGCCAAAAATCTCAACAAGTTGGCCGAGTTTTTGAAAGACAATCCGGGGCTGAAGTTCGAACTTGGTTCGCACACCGATTCCCGGGGTTCCGATTCATACAATCTGACCCTTTCGGATAAGCGGGCAAAATCAGCGGTGGATTACATGGTGAGCAATTGTGAGGTGGCGGTGGAGTCGATTACATCGAAAGGCTACGGCGAAACCCAACTCATCAATAAGTGCGACGACGGAATTGTTTGCTCGGAATACGAACACCAACTCAACCGCCGCACAGAAGTAAAAATCACCGGGTGGAATGATAAAGACCCCCTCTGGGACCGAAGCCTGAAAGAGATCATCGAAGACAAGGACCTGTATAAAAAGGTGATCGAACAGGAAAGACGCCAAAAAAACAAGGCACTGACCAGCCGCAAGTAAACCGAAACAAAAACTTTTTTTCAATCCGCAAAATCTGATTTATCATGAAATCTTCTTTGAATTTCAAGCACTTCCTCGCTTTGCCGCTTCTCCTCGCCGTAAGCGCTTCGTTTGCACAAAACGAAATTCAAGGCACCCAAACCGACGAAACCTACGGTAACACGACAATCGTCTATACGAAAGATAAAAGCACCAACGATGCCGCTATCCTGGCCCAGTTGGACAACTCATACGGCATCGGCGATGTGGTACGCATCACCGTGGCGCAACCCAAACCCGCTGCATCCGACATGCTTGCATCCGACGACCCGGGTGTGATGTTTGCCGCTCAGTCGGCCCCGACCGTTACGCCGAAAGTAGCGCGTACTGCTCCGAAATCGATGGCAACAACAGAGCGCAAGCCGGTTGCAACAACCGTGGAAACACCTAAAAAAACGGTCGAGCCGGCAGCCAACAAGATTTCCCGGACCGTAAGGATGGGCAGTATCTTCCGCCTGGAGCGTGTGTATTTCGACGCCAACCAGTCCGAACTCAAGGCAGACAGCGAAGAAGAACTCGCCAACCTGCTCGAATTCATGGAGGCGCATCCCACGGCTGTAATTGAAGTGCGCGGACACACCAACAACCTGATGTGGCCCAATGCAGAATTCGCCAACGAACTCTCCACCAGCCGTGCAAAAGTTGTGGCCGAATGGCTCATCGCCAAGGGTGTCGCCGCCGAGCGCGTGCAGCACAAAGGCTATGGCTGGACGATGCCTATCCTGCCGAACATCAACGCAGAAGGCCGCAAGAAGAACCAGCGGGTAGAAGTGAAGGTGATCAATATGTAATTATTCGGGATTCCGAAAAAAAACAGCGGGTGCCAGGGGCAATCCTGCCCCGTTTGTTCCAAGAGGTTTGGATAGAATCCGTCCCCGGGCTTTTGCCGGGGGCGGATTTTTTTTTGACTCATCAGTAATGACCCTGGGCAATTTGCCAAATTTTATTGCAGGGGCGGCGGGGCTTAGTGGTGGCACACGGGTATTTTGTTCCCAAAACGATATTTGGATCGACAAAGGGCAAAACGACTTATGATACACGTTCATTTTTTTTGACGGCCAATATTAAAAGATCTGTGACTTTGGTTCCGTCGTTTGTCGGGTAATCCCTGTGTTGAATATCAATAGTGCCAAACCCGTTTTCTTCGAGCGCCGATATCAGGTAATCTGCCTGATGGAAATACATATACACCTCGTCGCCGGCGCTCGACCGCTGTATTCCGGATTTGCCGTAATCATCTTCCATCGTGCTCAGGTAAAATACGCCGCCGACTTTTAACAGTCCTGCAGCGTCGCCGATTAGTTTTATCGACTCCTCTTTCGACAAATAAGGCAGGCAAAATCCGCACATGATCGCATCGTATCTTTTGCCCAGCAGGCCGATCTCCCGCGCATCCAGCAGTTGAAATGCAGCGCCCGGGTTGTTTTCTTGTGCCAGGGCAATCATATTCGGAGCCAGGTCGGTCCCGAGAATGTTAAAGTCCGGCCGTTTGTCCAGCAAATACCTGGTAATGTTGCCCGGCCCGCAGGCAATTTCCAGTATATCGGCATTTTTCCTTGCCACCTGATCGCAGAACCGGTCGAACGTATCGTGGTACAAACCCACATCCATGAATTTGGTCTGATATTCTTTCGCCCGCTTATCGAATACGGCGACGGCTGCCTTGTTTTTATCCATTTGGGTAAGCATATTGGCCCGTAACTGCCCCGCCCGTCTCAATTCAGGTCCAGAATAACTGCCTCATACGGCTTTAACCGGCCATCCAGAGCGGGCGTCTGATAGTTGCCCAGTAAAACCCGGGCCCCGGATAAATCAAGGCCGGTTTGAGCGGTGGCCGGCTTGTCGGTAAAATTCAGCAGCACCAAAAGTTTCCGACCGTTCAATTCGCGGAGGTAGCAGTACACCGACGGATTTTTGGCATCGAGCAACGTATAGGCCCCATAAACCAGCGTCAACTCCTTCTTTCGCAATTGAACCAGCTTGCGGAAATAGTTCAGGGTCGAGTTGGGATCGGATTCCTGTGCCGCCGCATTGATCCCGGTGTAGTTGGGGTTTACTTTTAGCCAGGGTTTACCTGTTGAAAAACCGGCGTTTACCGTGGCGTCCCATTGAAACGGCGTACGACCATTGTCCCGGCATTCAAATTTTATGCGTTTCATGAACTGGGCGATGTCGCCGCCTATATTTTTCTGATGCTGGTATTCATTGAGCGTCGGCATGTCCTGGTAATCTTCAATCTTGTCAAAGCCCGCATTGGTCATGCCCAGCTCATCTCCGTTGTAGTAATACGGCGTCCCGCGCATGGTCATGATAAACGTAGAGAGCATTTTGGACGATAATGCCCTGAACGCCGGACTGTCGTTTCCAAACCTGCTGACCATTCGCGCCTGGTCGTGGTTGGCAAGAAAAATGGACAACCACCCCTTTTGTGCAAAAGCGCTGTCCCAGCGGGAGAATACTTCCTTAAAATGCAGCAGGCTGTATCCGCCCTGTTTGGCGATGTCGACGCCTTCGAAAGCATAGGCCATGTTCAACTCTTTGCGGTCGGCATCGACCAGGTTGTGCGCATCTTCGAAGGTATTGCCGGCGCCTTCCGCCACGCTCATCACATCGTACTTGCTCAGCACCTCCCTGTTCATTTCCTGCAAATACTGGTGCAGGTTGCCCTGCATACCGTAATACAACACAAAGTTCTTTTCGTAGCCTTTTGGAAAGGCGGGAAAGGTGGTGTCTTTGGCTGCAAACTGGAAAGCATCGAGCCTGAAGCCGTCGATGCCCTTGTCGGCCCAAAATTTCATGATATCGTACACTTCCTGCCGAAGTTTGGGGTTCTCCCAGTTCAGATCGGGCTGTTTTCGGGAAAAATAGTGCAGGTAGTAGGCATTGGTAAGCGAATCGTACATCCAGGCGTCGTGGTTGACGTCGAACAAACTGTACCGGGCGGGCGGTGTGCCTTTTTCGGCATTCCACCAATGGTAGTAATTGCGGTACGGGTTTGTTCTCGAACTGCGGCTTTGTTTGAACCATTCATGTTCGTCGCTGCTGTGGTTCACCACCAGGTCCATCACCAGTTTGATGCCGCGCTCGTGCATGCCCTTCAGCAATTCGTCAAAATCGCTCATCGTACCGAAATCCTGCATGATATTGCGGTAGTCGCTCACATCATAGCCGTTGTCGTCGTTTGGCGAGCTGTAGATTGGATTGAGCCAGACGGCATCGACCCCCAGGCTTTTCAGGTAATCCAGTTTGGAAATAATACCCTTCAGGTCGCCGATACCGTCGCCATCACTGTCTTTAAAACTGCGCGGATATATCTGGTATACCACGGCCTCTTTCCACCATTTTCGGTCGGCCACGCCGGAGGTATCGACGGGCGTTTGTTGGGCCGTGGGTTTATCGGTATTGTTGCAGGCGGCAAAAACGACAAGCATCGCTATCGCACCGATAGCGGAAAAATGAATCATTTTGATCATAAAACGTCAATTTATCAAGGCGCGGCGCCCGTGATCTGTTACCTCAGAACACTCAGCATACATCCGGCCGGCTAAAGTATTGGAATTATATCAGACCATAAGTAGTCAAATCATTTGCACAGGCGCCTGAGGAGATTATTTTTGCATCGCGCCAGCGAATAGCCGATCCAATTCATTTTGAATTTAAAACAGCCGAAAAAATGGAATTCAAATTACCACACACCATTGATAGCGGGCTTGGCGAGAAAATAATTTTTCAGGAAATCATTAAAGAACCCGATGGCGACAAGGTGATTATTGAGGGGCACTGCAAACCGATGTCGGGGCCGACCATGCATGTGCACTACAAACAAGATGAAGCATTGACGGTCGTTAAGGGTACAATGGCTTGTCAGGTTTTGGGTAAAGAACCTGTTTACTACTCGATAGGTCAAACGGCAACTTTTCTCAGAAATATTCCCCATCGTTTTTGGAATGCCGGTGAAGACGACCTTGTTATTAATGGCTGGGTAAAACCCGCAAACAGTATTGTCTTTTTTTTGACCGCTTTGTATGCTGCACAAAAAAGGTCAGGAAGCGGACGTCCGGAAGCATTTGATGCAGCCTATTTAATGACGAGATACAAGCATGAATATGGTTTGCCCGAATTACCGGTATTCGTAAAGAAAGTAATCATGCCCATAACATATCTTATAGGAAGCCTGCTCGGCAAGTATAAAAAGTTTGAAGGCGCACCAGAACCGTTAAAATAAGCAATTATGAAACTAGGCGCATTTTCGGTAAGCCTCAATGTCAAAGACATCAACGCTTCCAGAACATTTTATGAAAACCTCGGGTTCAAGGTCTTTGCAGGCGCCCTGGAGAAGAATTACCTGATCATGAAAAACGGGAATGCCCTGGTCGGACTGTTTCAGGGCATGTTTGAGCAGAATATTTTAACCTTCAACCCGGGATGGGACGAAAATGCCGCTAAAATGGAATCGTTTGACGATGTACGGGAGATTCAGCGACACCTTAAAAGCTTGGGAGTCAAATTGATGAGCGAAGCAGACGAAAACACCTCCGGCCCTGCGAGTATAGTCCTGATCGATCCGGACGGCAATCCGATCCTGATCGACCAGCACGTTTAGTATTGCGGCTTTCGGCATAGGTGCATTCCCAATTGTCATGTTCTCTATCCCGTACCCCGGAATGGTATTCCGGCGCTTCGTACCCCGGAATGGTATTCCGGGATACAATACGC
>CALMBD010000076.1 GCA_937861115.1 uncultured Bacteroidota bacterium
CAGAATGTAGGCGCCTACTGTTTCCGCTCTGTTACAAAGATCAGAAGGTCGCGCAACGCCTGCCGCGCCGGGCTCTCTGGAGCAGTGGCCAGCAGATCGAACGCTTCCTGGCGGTAGCGATACATGGCCTCCCTGGAGTATTCGATGCCGCCGCCCTGTTGCACGATCCGGATCACTTCGGCTACCCTTTCGGTTTTGTGGCTTTCGTTTTTCACGATATTAAGGATGAGGCGGCGCGTCTGGCGGTCGCAGTTGGCAAGAGTATAGATCAGGGGCAAGGTCATTTTCTTCTCCTTGATATCTATGCCGAGCGGCTTGCCCACATTGTCGGAGCCGAAATCGAACAGATCGTCGCGGATTTGGAACGCCATGCCCGTTTTTTCACCGAACAGCCACATTTTTTCGATGGTCGCTTCATCGGGCGCTGTGCTGGCTGCGCCTGCCGAACAAGCCGCAGCGATGAGCGATGCCGTTTTTTGCCGGATGATGTCGTGGTAGATGTCTTCTCTGATGTCGAGCCGGCGCGCCTTCTCCATTTGCAGCAACTCGCCTTCCGCCATGTCTTTTACCGCACGACTGATGATTTCCAGCATACGGTATTGTTGCGTTTTTACCGACATCAGCAGGCCCTGCGACAGGAGGAAATCGCCGACGAGCACGGCAATTTTATTTTTCCACAGCGCATTGATGGAAAAAAAGCCGCGGCGTTCATTGGAGTCATCCACAACATCGTCGTGTACCAGCGTAGCCGTATGCAGCAATTCGACCATTGACGCCGCGGTATAGGACGCTTCGTTGATCGGTGCAAACAGCTGTGCACTGAGCAATACCAGCATCGGGCGCACCTGTTTGCCTTTCCGTTGGACAATGTACCAGGTAATTTTGTCGAGCAAGGGGACATTGCTGCGCATGGCATCACGGAAACGCTGTTCGAATACGTCCAATTCAGCGGATATGGGCTTTTTTATGGTGTCTAACGACATGGATCAGAGGCAGTTTGCAGTGGCATCACGGGATGGGGCTGTACTGGCATGGCTGTTTTCAATTGTAACTGAAAACATTGAATCAGAAACATCCGCAAGGTAGGAAGGTTGGCACAATCAGGGATAATGTTCATAAACGGCTCCAATTACTTTGCACTGTTGCCGATCACCCGGATAAATTCTGCCTTGCGCTTCAGCAGGTCCTCGCTTTTCTGGCGTTCCGTTGCACTTGCTCCCGGTGGCGCCGCCTCGATACGTTCAAGCCATTCGAGCGCTTTGTCGCGTTCCCCAATATTAAACAGGACAAAGGCCATGTTGAACTTGCCTTCATCGAAGCGCGGATTGATCTCCAGGGCCTTCTTGTACAGCGGAATGGCCTCCCGGAAACGCTTGCTTCCTACCAGCGCCGAGGCATAATTGTTGATCACCTGGAAACTCCAGGGGTTCAGTCGGTAGGCCTGCTCAAAATCTTCAATGGCATGGGGTATGTCGCCGCTTTGGTAATAGCCGATACCGGAATACCAGTCCAGGGGAAGTGCCACATCGTTGTATTCGTAAAACCTGTTTTTTGCCGCCGCCGTTTCGGCAATCATGGCCTTGTAGTTTCCTTTTACCTGCGCCTGCAGGATGCGCACATTGTGCACCTCACCCTGAATACGATTCCAGCCGACAAGCAGGTTAAATGCCATTGTGAGGGCGAAAAGCCAGATAAACGGATCGGAGACTTTGCTGATCGACACTCCCGGCCATTGTTTCCACCGGGGCATGGTCAGGTAAATAACGCCGGCAAAAAAGATAGCCAGTACCACCTGCATTTCGATGCGCTCGCGGGGGAAATCAAAAAACTGGATGATACAATACCCCAGCAACCCGCACGACAATACCAGCAGGTCGTGCCGAACCGGAAAGGGCGCCTCTTCGTCACGAATCCGGCTGAATACTGCCCAAAATGCCGCTGCAAAAAGCAGGCAAAACAATACCACACCGACAATTCCCATCTCGGAGCGCACCTCCAGGTAGTCGTTGTGAGCACGGGTGAACACAATATTCTGCCCTTGCAAGCGGTAACTGCCTTCAATGTTTTTGGATGGGAACCATATTTTCCAGCTGCCATTGCCGACGCCCAGCCAGGGATGATCGGCATTCAACAGGTCGGTTTTATACCAGACAAACCTGCGTTCGCTGGCGGTCTGGCTCTCCAGGTAGGTAAGCGGGTTGAGGCGTTCTGCCAGGGTGCCTGTTCCTTTAAGGGTGGCCAAAGCGATGAGCAGCCCCAGCATCAGCACACCGGCGGGCAGGATTTTTTTCCTGAAAAGACCCTTAAACGCGGGGTCGAGCACGGCCCTGAAAGGGAAATAGACCAGTACTACTGCCGCCAGGGCAAGGTATACGGTGCGGGTTTGCAGCAGAATGATCAGCAGGGAGAGCATCAGCGGAACAACCGGAGGCGATGAAGGCGTGTTTTTGCCATGCCGGAGCAGGTTCAATACCAGCAGGAAAAATAAAAAATCGGAAGCCAGGTTTTTGTTGCCAAACACCCCGGATGCATAGTCGTACAGGTGCTCGTTGTTCAATCCGTACTGCGATACCGCCAGCCCCAGTTGTACGACAATAATCCCTCCTGCCGCAAAACTGAGCACCGTCACAGCCTGTCGCAGCGCCTGCCATACTCCTGCTTCATCGCGGTGGAGTGCCTGTCGTACGAGCCAGTAGTACAGGAAGAGCAGGCTTACCTTCTGGGTATAAAAAATGCCCTCCGACCAACTGAATGCCCAACTGACGGAGGCGAGGTTCAGTGCGTACCAGGCCAGCATCAGCATGTCGAAGCCGTTCAGTCGCCAATCGCCGTTTGTCTTCAGGTCCTTTCGAATCAGCAGCAGACACAGGAGCAACACAGCCGACAGCAGGAAGAACCTGGATACCAGATAACGGTCGAGGCATTGCGGGATAAAGAACAGCGAAGTGGCCACAAAGCCCAGCCAGATGATCAGCCGGTACGCCGAAGGCGCAACAGGTGGCGGCGGAGCGGTTGACGGTGTTTTTTTTGTGCGCATAACAGACGTCAAAAGTCGGTTTCCGCCGTTTAATTTCTGCACATGGGGCCGATTATTTCGAACCGGAAGCAACAATATTTGTCACACAGCCTCTGTTTGCCGCTTTTTTTTCCTGACAGACCGGACTATATTTGAGCGTTCATCAAACCGCTTTACCATGCATAACCCAGCCTGCTTGCTCCTTTTCCTTTATCTATTTCTGACTCATCCGATTCTTGCCCAGAACGACATGTTCATTTACGGGAAGATACCCCGGGAAGACCTCGACATGAAAGTGTATTCCGCCGATACTGCCGCCGCTGCCGTGGTGCTGTTCGACTACGGAAAAATTACCTTCCAGTTTCCGAATGGAGAACCACATGCCAATTTTGAACGGCACAAACGCATAAAAATACTTAAGCGCGCAGGATTTGGCCAGGGGGATATTTTGATCCCGTTTTACCGTTTGGGCTCCATTAAGAACCTCAAGGCCCAGGTGATGGCGCCGGATGGCAAAGTGACGGAGGTGCCTAAGAAGGATTTTTTTGAAGAAAAGGTCAACGACAACTGGTCGCGAATACGCTTTGCCTTTGCCAATCTGTGCGAAGGCTGTATCATCGAGTACATCTACGAAAACAAGATTCCCTACTTCTTTACCCTGCCCGAATGGCATTTCCAGGAGGATATTCCCGTGCGATGGAGCGAGATTCAACTGGAGGTGCCTTCCTGGCTCGAATATGTTTACATCTATCAGGGCCGGCAGCCGGATATCAACGAGAAAGAGCACCGCCTGCAGAGCCTTGCCATCTCGGGCGTTCAGGGCAGCGTCTATTACGAACCTGCCGAGGTGAACTGTATCCGCATGGTATCGAAGGATATGGCCGCACTGAAAAAGGAGTCGTTTATCACAACAATGGACGACTATTACACCCGGCTCCGGTTTCAGTTGTCAGGCGTGCGTTTCCCCAAACAGCCCTACAAGCCGATTATGAGCAGTTGGGAGCATGTTGCAAAGGAATTGATCGACGACAAAGACTTCGGGGAACAGTTTACCAAAAAAGGGAACTTTAAAAAACTCTGGGAATCCGCCGGCGCAGTTCTGGCCGGCGCCACAACGCCTGAAGAAAAGACAACAGCCCTGTACCAGTTTGTCAATTCGGTATTTACCGACGACGGTGGCTACGGCATTTATGCGCGAAAAGACCTCGATGAATTGTTTGAAAAGAAAAGTGCGCGCCGGGCAGAAATGAACCTGGCGCTGATCGCCTTGCTCCGACGGGCCGGTATCGAAGCAAATCCCGTTCTGACCAGTACACGCGATTATGGCAAACCTGTTCCGCTTTACCCGATACTGGACCAGTTCAACCACGTTATGGCAGTGGTGGAATACCCTGACAAGCCGCCTGTATTGCTCGATGCCGGCGACCCGTTCCGGCCGGTCGGTCTGGTAGATGTCAACTCACTCAACGCTACCGGCTGGGTGGTACATTCCGAAAATCCACATTGGATCGATATCGAACCCATAGCCGTTAACGAAACCTACTTCGGGTCCTTTGCGCTCGACGAAGCGGGTAACCTGGACGGAAATATACAGTTGTCGGCAGACGGCTACAGCGCAGCATCACGCAGGGCTAGTTATCATAAAGCGGAAAAAAACGAATACTGGAAATCGGAGTTTAACAAGCGCTTCCCCGATGTTTCCGTGGATTCGCTCCATCTGGAAGACAAGGACGGTCAGATGAAGGTACGCGAGACCTTCCACTGCAATCTGCCGGCATATGCCCAGGTTTCGGGCGATTTTATATACCTGAGCCCCGTCTTTTACAGCAGTTTTTTTGAAAACCCGTTCAAACTCGAAAAACGCAACTACCCGGTTGATATTCCCTATCCGTTCAAGGAACGCATCGTATTCGACCTTAAATTACCGCCGGGCTACAGGATAGAGTCGCTGCCCGAGTCTGCCCGACTGGCATTGCCCGACAATGGCGGGCGATTTCAATATACGGTCAGCCTCGATGGCGGAAGGATTATGCTGAATTGCACTTTGAGTGTTACCCAATTGCACTTTGAGCCCGGGGAGTACGACGGCCTGCGCAGTTTTTTCGGAATGGCTGTTGAAAAATTCGGCGAACAGGTTGTGCTGAAAAAAATGTAAACCACTCTTATCCCACATCCCCCATGCGAATATCCCTCATATTCCTGCTGCTGCCCTGTTGCCTTGGCGCACAAAACATGCCCGTTTATAACATCGTAAACATCCCTAGCGAACTACTTGAAAATGCCAGTGCCGTCGTTCGTGCCCGCGAGATTACGTTCAGGGTTAAGGCAGCCGATGAAGCCGTATTGCACGAAAAACGGGTCGTCACCGTGCTTAGCGAGGCGAGCAGTTCGGACCACCTCGTCCTCTTGTACGACGGTTTTAGTAAAATCGGGAAAATAAAGGGCCGTGTATACGATGCTGCCGGCCAGTTTATCCGCGATCTGGAAAAAAACGAAATCAACGACCGGAGCTTTATCAGTGATTTTTCCATTTACGAAGACAGCCGGGTGCGTTATATCGACGTCAACCACGACAAATTCCCTTTCACGGTCGTTTTTGAATATGATATTGCATACAGTGCGTTGCGTGGATATCCGAACTGGGACATTCAGGATTTTAATACGGCTGTTGAACAGTCGGAATTCACCCTGGATATGCCTTCCGATCTGACCTTTCGCCACAAATCGCTGAACATCGATCTGACCCCTATCGAACGGACAGAGGGTCGCCGCCGGTTATATTCGTGGAGCGTACATCATCTGAAAGCAGTAAAGAAGGAGCCGTATGCGCCGCCTGCCATGGAACTCCTCCCCGTTGTGCTTGTTTCGCCCGACCTGTTCAAAGCCGAGGATTATGTGGGCAGTATATCGTCGTGGCAAAGTTTCGGTGCATTCCAGTATGAGCTGGCCAAAGGACGCGATGTGCTGTCACCGGCACTCCGCGAAAAAGTAAAGGCGCTTACGGCAAATGCCGCGTCTGAAGGGGAAAAAATCGCAATCCTGTACCGGTTTATGCAGGAAAACACCCGCTATGTCAGCGTACAACTCGGCATAGGCGGTTGGCAGCCATTCGATGCGCAGTATGTAGAAAAGAACAAGTACGGCGATTGCAAGGCACTGAGCAATTTTATGAAAGCCCTGCTCCTGGAAGCAGGCATCACCGCCTACCCGGCACTGGTTAAGTACGGGGACGACTACCTTGATCTGCCCGACGATTTTGCCACGCCCTATGCGTTCAACCACGTCATCCTGTACGTACCGTCGCAGGATATGTGGCTGGAATGCACCAGCAATTACCTCCCTCCGGCCTATCTCGGTTCGGGTACCGACGACCGCAAAGTATTGCTCATCACCGAAGCGGGCGGCAGGCTGTCCCGGACGCCGTCGATGCCGGCATCGGACAATTCAGCGCACCGGCATATCGAGGTGAATCTCCTGGGCGACGGCGGGGCTTCTATCGGCGTGCACGCTGCATTCGACGGCGCGTTGCACGAATGGTATCGCTACGCCGGCGAGTACTATTCCCCTGAAGAACTGCAGAAAGAGATGCAGAAAAAAAGTCCCCTGTCGCAGTCTTATTTTGCAAAACTCGATGTCCACGCAGCGAAAGAAAAGCCTGAAGTCGCACTTGATTATGTTGTGGACGTGCCGCAGTTTGGCAGTAAGGCCGGAAAGCGTTTTTTTATTCCCCTGAACCCGATCAGCGCCTTCTCCGACGTACCGGCGGCTAATGACAATCGTGTCCATCCAGTATGGGTTACCGACGGATACATGGAGCAGGATACGATCGTGTTGCATTTCCCCGAAAACTATGCGGTGGAAAGTATTCCTGCTACCAGCACTACCCTGAACAGTGCGTTTGGCTCCTATTCGGCACAAATCGTTCAACAGGATCAAACACTAACGGTCGTTCGGTATCTGGAAATCAAACCTGCCCGCTTGCCCGCTTCCCGGTACACCGAATGGCGTAATTTCAGGCGCGACGTTGCCAAGGCTGACGGAATGAAAGTGGTTCTGGTGGGTAAGAACTGAAAATGTTCCTTTATTTGCCCCCGTGAAACCAACGGACACGACATGCTGATTTTTAAAAAAGTCGCTGACCTGCAGCGCTGGCTGAACGACGAGCGCGGGCTGGGGCGCTCGGTCGGTTTTGCGCCCACCATGGGCGCTCTGCACGATGGCCACCTCGAACTGGTGCGCATGGCCAAACGCGAATGCGACCGCGCTGTAGTGAGTATTTTTGTCAATCCCACCCAGTTCAACGACCCCGGCGACCTCGAAAAATACCCGCGCACCCCGGAAAATGATGTGGCGCTGTTGCTGACGGCAAATTGCGACGCCTTGTTTATTCCCCCGGTAGAAGAAGTATACCCTCCGGGTGTCGACCTGGACATTCGACTGGATTTTGGCCAACTGGAAAAAGTGATGGAAGGCGAATTTCGCCCCGGCCACTTCAAGGGTATGGCAACAGTGGTCAATCGCCTGCTCGACATCGTCCGGCCGCATCGCCTGTACATGGGGCAGAAGGATTTTCAACAACTGACCATCGTGCGCGATATGCTCCGGCAACTCGATGCTCCTGTCGAACTCGTCATGTGCCCCACGCGCCGCGAATCGGATGGCCTGGCCATGTCGAGCCGCAATGTGCGCCTTACTCCCGGTATGCGTGCAGCAGCGCCCGTTATCTATCAAACCCTCCAATGGGCAAGAACAGCGTTTCAAACCCTGCCTGCAGCAGATGTGCAGGCGCAGGCCCGGGAAAAACTCAGTACCGCCGGCCTTCGCCCCGAGTATTTCGACCTCGTGGATGGTATCACGCTGCTCCCGGTCGGGCGCTGGGCCGACAGCAGTTTTG
Source organism: uncultured Bacteroidota bacterium (assembly GCA_937861115.1). Taxonomy (GTDB): domain Bacteria; phylum Bacteroidota; class Bacteroidia; order Chitinophagales; family Saprospiraceae; genus M3007. Next base: position 7,911 of record CALMBD010000076.1, read on the forward strand.
TAGTGGCTTGCACGGCCGTTTTTGCAGGAGAAGTCCGGTTGATCGATAACCTGGTACTGAAAGGAGAGGGTTGATCGCCATTGAGGTGCTGTTATCATCATGCCGTCCTTTGGAAAGGGTATACCACCAGGTATGTAGACCCGGCCTACTATTCTGGCGATACGCACACTAAAGCCTTGTCTGCTCTGCCATCGCCTGCCCGGCCAGCCAGCCGCCCGTCCAGGCCGCCTGAAAATTGAAGCCACCCGTGATGGCGTCGATGTCCAGCACCTCTCCCGCGAGGTAGAGATTGGGGCAAATTCTGCTCTCAAACGTCTTGAAATTCAACTCTTTTAGCAAAACACCGCCGGCTGTGACAAACTCTTCCTTGAAGGTGCTTTTCCCGGAAACCTGGAATACTGCGGCGGTGAGTTGACCTGCAAATGCCGCAACGCTCTTTTTGTCCAGATCGGCCCAGCGCCGGTCGTCGGGAATGCCGGCTGCGGCGACAAGGCGCTGCCAGAGGCGGAGTGGCAGACCAAACAACGCATGTGCAGACACCATTTTTTTGCCTTCCGTCGATTTGAGGCGGTTTAAGTGCCCGGTGAGTTCCTGTGTGTCGGTTTCGCCGGTGAAATTGACCTCCAGGGCAAATTTATAGTTCATTTGGTTTAGCGCTCGGGCGCCCCAGGCCGACAGTCGCAGGATGCCTGGACCACTTAATCCCCAATGCGTGACCAATAGCGGCCCGGTGGCGGATAATTTGGCGTCGGGTATCCGGACTGTCGCGTGGGCAACCGAGACGCCGGCCAGGTCGCGCAGGCGCGTATCTCTTGTGTTAACGGTAAATAAGGACGGCACGGGTTCCACAATGGTGTGCCCGAGGCTTCGCAACATATCCCACACAGCGGTATTGCTCCCGGTGGCAATCATGATCTTGTCGAATACGATCGGCGCGACGGCGGCCGTCAACCGAATCTGCCACTTCCCGGAAGTCAGCGGGGCTATGTTTTCCACCCGGGCGCCGGTGTGTACCTCCACGCCGGCCTGCCGGGCAGCGTGTTGCAGGCAGTCGACGATGGTCCGGGAGTCGTCGGTGGTCGGGAACATGCGACCGTCGGCCTCGGTTTTGAGCGCCACATTGTGCCGGGCGAACCACGCGACGGTCTGTTCGGGACCGAACTGAAGAAAAGGCGCCAGCAATTCGCGGCTGCCACGCGGGTAAAACTTCACCAGTTCGTGCGCGTCAAAGCAGGCGTGCGTGACGTTGCAGCGCCCGCCGCCGCTTACGCGCACTTTTTCCAAAACGGCTTTGCCGCGCTCGAAAATAGTGACGCGGCAGTCGGGATTGACTGTTGCACAGGTAATGGCCGCAAAAAATCCGGCAGCGCCGCCGCCGACTATGGCAATTTGCACGATACGTGGTTGCTGGTTTACGGCGCGAAGGTATCGGCTGGAAAGGCTTATTGCAAATCTGCCAGCGTTTGTTCGAGCATTTCCACGTAGGCTTTAATGTCGACGGGCAAGTCGTCTTTCTTTGTATCGAGTCGCCAGGATTTGGTTGTGCCGCCGGAGGTCAGTTCAATATAGTACCCGCCCCAGTCGCCGCAATCCGGGCAGCCATAGATATCTTCATCCGAATCGAGCATTTGTGCCGGGATCTCGTAGCGAAGGGTTTGAGCGAGACTGGCCTTGTCGTCAGACAGCGGGGTGGCTGAAAACGTCAGGGTTGCGGGATCACACCAGGTTCCAGCACCCTGAAAAAGACCCTGACCGGCAAGTTTGTATCCGGTGATACAACTGCCTATACATTCGCAATAATATTTGCTGAAGACAAAGGTATCGCCAGCGGGCAGGGGATTAGAACATGGATCATCCTTACAGGCGTTCAACATGACGCAGAGGAGTACGAATAACAGGGATTTTTTCATAAAATAGTTTTTTAAAAACAAGACAGCCAAACGTTGCCCCGGGGTTGGTTCGACGTTCATTTTTACCGGCTGGCATATTTACACGCAAAGCAGGTCGAGTTTTTTGGGAGAGTCGGCACATCTGGATACTTTTGGGGCTGATTTTTAC
>CALMBD010000077.1 GCA_937861115.1 uncultured Bacteroidota bacterium
GCAGGCGGAGCGGGCCATGGCGCTGGCGGGGCAGCAAAATGCCGTGTCTGCCTGATCCGGCGCTATATCAAGCGCCCAATCTGGCCGGTTTATGCCATTCATTCCTTTTTTTCGCCATTCGTCCGCCTGAACCGGGCAGTCGTCAGACAAGATTTCCGAACCCGCGGCGTGCCGGCGCATCTTTGTTCCAACAAAAACAAAAACACATTTCTTTACCAAACAACAAGCTGTTAGCTATGAAAATGAGCAATTTGAAAGCCGGTCTTCTCTTTATGACCCTGTTTGCCGTCGCGGCCCTGAGCTCCTGTAATAAAGACGACGACACCACACCTGCAGAACTGAAAGAACAAATCGCGGGCATCTGGGACATCAACTCCTTCAAGGTCGGTGGTACGGAGTACATGGACATCGTGGTCGAGGAAGGTTCCATCGAATACAAGTCATTTACCGGGGCAAAAGGCGATTTTGTCCAGACGGTGAAATACCTCGATGAAGACCCGGAGGAAACGATCGAAGGAGAATACGAGGTACTCAGCGGCACATCGGTGAAGATGACCGCCGACGGCGAATCCTACACCGTGAAAATCACTATCGATGGCGATAACCTTCAACTCGAGGGGAAACAGGATGGCAAGTCGCTGCTGATAAAAGCCGAAAAACGTCAGTAATCTGTCTTTTCTGATACAAGTGGAGGCTGTAATGTCAGTCGGTGTACGCCGGCCGATATTGCGGCCTCTTTTTTTTGCCGTTGTATTTCCGGGGGGATGAACCCTTCTTTCCCCGCGTTGTTGTGAGGTGAAATTTGCATCACGCATGTCGCATCCCGAACTTTCTCCGGAATATATCGACCGCATTATCCAAATGGCCTGGGAAGACCGCACCCCCTTCGAGGCTATTGAAATGCAATTCGGGCTTGTAGAGCAAGATGTAATCCTGCTGATGCGGCGGCAACTCAGGCGCAGTAGTTTTGAGCGGTGGCGCAAACGCGTGAGCGGCAGGCGCACCAAACACCTTGCCCTGCGCGACGAAGCGGTGACGCGGTTCAGGTGCAGCCGGCAACGCGCCATCTCTTCCAATAAAATTGCCAAACGATAAATGCAAAAAAACTACCTCTTCGCGGGCGCGTCCAGCGCTGTTGCACAATCCCTGTTGCAGATGCTCCTGGCCGAAGGGCATCGGGTAATCGGTTTAAGTACAAAAGATATAGTCGGTACAGGTTATTCGGAAAGTCACCTGGTATCGGACTACAGCAAGGGCAACCTGCCTGTGTTGTCTGATCCCATCGACGGCCTGGTCTATTTCCCCGGCACCATCAACCTCAAACCCATGCACCGGATCAGCGAAGCGGAGTTTCTGGAAGAGTTCAAAATCAATGCGTTGGGTGCAGTGTCAGTAGTACAACAATACCTCCCGAACCTGAAAAGCGCGGCTCCCACGCCTTCCGTTGTACTGATCAGCACGGTGGCGGTGAAGCAGGGCATGAATTTTCACGCCTCCATCAGCATGGCCAAGGGCGCTGTGGAAGGGCTGACCCTGGCGCTTGCCGCCGAGTTTGCGCCGACGATCCGGGTCAATGCCGTGGCGCCGTCGCTCGTCGACTCGCCTCTGGCGGGCAGGCTCATCAACTCGCCCGAAAAACTGGACGCCAGCAACAAACGCCATCCGCTCCGGCGCGTCGGCCAGCCTGCCGATATTGCCCATGCCATACATTTCCTGCTCAGTGAAAAGTCGTCGTGGATGACCGGTACCATTCTGCCGGTGGATGGCGGCATGTCTT
>CALMBD010000078.1 GCA_937861115.1 uncultured Bacteroidota bacterium
TGCCGGGGCTGACCGGTTCCGCAGCCCGGTTCAGTTTTCCGCGGTAGCGCTTGTATTGTGCAATGGAATTGAACGTGATATGGCTGGAGTATCCCATGATACGGCCGAATTCGCGGGGCAGGTAAGCGACGGCGTAGGTATGGGCCCTGGTCTTCATTTCTTCAAAACACAGTCGCGCTTCGTGCAGCGAAGAAGCCGTTGCGCCCTGGATATATTCCCGGACGACCGGAAAAGCGCTCCACATGGCAAAACCCTTGAAAGCCAGAATGATCTGTACACCCGCCTCGCGCTGCACGCCCGCGATCACTTCAAGGTTGTGGCGCAGCCGGGTTTCTTCCAGCACAAAACAGGGGGATGGTATTTTTGAAATGTCCACGGGAGGAATGAGGAATGATAAATGATGAATGATGAATGATGAATGAGGACAAAGATGAAATGCCAACAATTCCAACAATAAAACAATGAAACAATGCCAACAATGAAACAATGCCAGCAATATCAACAATATCAACAATATCAACAATGAAACAATGACGCAGCACAAAGGTATATCGTCCATCGATTACGCAGGGCAGTTATAGCCACAACAGTTCGGGAACGGCGCCTTTTTCCCACCAAACAATGGCATTCTGGCGGTATCTGCGGCCCAGTGTTACGGCGGTTGTTTGTGAAATGCCGGGCGTCCAAAAACTTTCTTCGGGTGGCCACAGGCCGTCGCCTGCTGTGTTGGCGCCGGGTAGAAACAGGGGGGTGATCCGGCTTAACGAAGCCGCAAGTTGCCTGTTTTTCAGACGGTTATATTTATCGGAATGCATTTCAGAATGCGGGTTCCAGGCGGTGATAAATGCGAAAGTCTGTGTGTTTTGCGCTTCCAGCCAATCGAGTTGCCCCTGGTCGATGGCGCCGATCCGGAAGGGCCTGACCAAATGCGATGTAATGCAATAATCCGTCCGCAGATAGGCTGTAACCAGTTCCCGGTCGATCCAATCGGGAGAATCTTCTACGTTTCGTATGACGATGACGGGTTTTGACATACTTTTGCGGCGCTTTTAACCCCACCCCTCCTGTACGGAGCGGAATTTTTTAGTGGTCAACTATCATGGAAGAAAAACAGAGTCAAATCAGTACGTTTATCGGTATGGGGCTTATTTTCCTGCTGCTATACCTGTGGATGCAATATTCGGCGCCCCCCAAGCAGGCGCCCACACAAGAAACTACCCAGAATACTGCGCCTGCCACGCCGCAATCAGGCGCCCAAAATAATGCAGCAGATCCGGCAGCGACCCAAAACAACAACAATCCGACCGTACCGGACTCGCTTCGCGATGCGGTGCTGATTGCGCGTTTTGGCGCATTTGCACCGGCTGCCGAGGGTAAAGAATCGTTTGAGGTGCTGGAAAACGACCTGATCCGGGTGACATTTACCAGCAAAGGCGGACGGATTAAAGAGGTGTTCCTCAAAAATTTTGTCAAGATATCCGCCGACTCTGCGGGCGCTGATTTCAGAAATCCGGTTCGACTGCTGGAAGACAGCAAGAATCATTTTGAATACGAACTGGCCGTGAACGGCGCCGGAAATGTGCTCACGAGCGACCTGTTTTTTACAGCCTCCAAAAGCGGCAATACCCTTGTTTTCCGTGCCGATGCAGGAGCAGGGCGCTATTTCGAACAAAAATATACGCTTAGTCCCGACAATTACAGTATCGACTATCAGATTGGCGGCAACGGGTTGAACAGCATCCTGTCGAAACCGGCGCTGCGCCTCAACTGGGTCAACTATCTCGATAAACTGGAAAAAAACCAGCAGTATGAACGCACGATGTCGTCTGTGTACTACAAACCGGTAGAAGAATCGGCAGATTACTGCGATTGCCGGAAAGACGACACCGATAACCTGGGCGAAAAACCGGTAAAGTGGTTTTCGCACAGCAGCCAGTTTTTCAACGCATCCCTGATTGCCAATAACTTTGCCTTCCGGGAATTTGTCGGTGAAACAAGGATGTTTACTGACGCCGACCCCGACCTCAAAATGCTGAAATGCAATGCGTTGCTGCCGCTCGACAACGGTTCGGCCAGCATGACCATGTACGTCGGGCCGAACGAATTCGAGCAGCTGCGTTCCTTTGGGGTAAGTCTGGAGGATATCATTCCTTTCGGGGCCAGCGTATTCGGCGCCATCAACCGCTGGATCATCCATCCGATCTTCGATTTCCTGTCGAAATTTATCGGAAGCCAGGGCATTGTAATTCTGGTCCTTACACTGCTGGTAAAACTGCTGCTTTATCCGTTGACCTACCGCATGGTACTAAGCCAGTCGAAAATGGCCGCGCTGAAACCCCGGATAGAGGCGCTCAAGAAAAAGCACGGCGACGACCAGCAGGCCATGTCGATGGAAACGATGAAAATGTACAGCGAATACCGGGTGAACCCGCTTGGCGGGTGTTTGCCCGTGGTGTTACAGATGCCGATCTGGTTTGCGCTGTACCGGTTCTTCCCCGCCTCCATCGAGTTCCGACAGGCGAGTTTTCTGTGGGCGACCGACCTGTCGAGTTACGACAGTATCATGCAGTTGCCTTTCCACCTTCCCTTCGGCGCGGGCAACCACCTCAGCCTCTTTACCATGATCTGGGTGGTCACCACGCTTTGGTACACCTGGTATTCCATGAAACAAATGGACGCCTCTGCCATGCAGAACGACCAGATGAAGATCATGAAATACATGCAGTACCTGATGCCGGTCATGTTCATGTTCTTCTTCAACTCCTTTGCATCCGGCCTTACGCTTTACCTGTGTTTCAGTAACATCCTGAACATCGGCCAGACGGTGGTGACCAAGCAGTTCCTGATCGATAATGAAAAGATCAAGGCCGAACTGGAAGCCAACAAGAACAAGCCCCGCAAATCGGGCGGGCTGCGCGAGCGCCTGGAACAGGCCATGCGGGAGCAGCAGCGCGTACAGGAAGAACGCGCCAAGCAGCAATCGAAGAAGAAGTAAGGCGCGGCGCCTATTCGGCCGTATCGACTTTGCCCGCAATGGCTTTTTTGAATACAGGCACCGTGGAGCAG
>CALMBD010000079.1 GCA_937861115.1 uncultured Bacteroidota bacterium
GCATCGGGCAGGCGCCGGGAGAGGACACCGAAACGCTCTACTTTGTGAGCGACCGTCCCGGCGGCAAAGGCAAGCGCGACATCTGGTACAGCCGGATTATGGCCGACAGTTTTTCGCAGCCCGTTAACCTGACCGAACTGAACACAAAAGGAAACGACGTTACGCCTTTCTACCATTCCGGTACCGGAATGCTGTATTTCAGTACAGATGGCCTGCAATCTGTAGGCGGATTTGATATTTACCGCTCGAGGGGTAAAGGCGACAGTTGGGACCAGCCGGTACACATGGGCATGCCCATCAACTCGGGTGGCAACGACGTGTATTTTGCCGTATCCAAAAATGGCAAGACCTCGTTCTTTGCCTCCAACCGTTATGGCTCTCAAAACATCTCTGAAGAGGCCTGCTGTTACGACCTGTTCAAGGCCGACCTGGTAAAGCCGGAAATGATCGCCGTCACCTTTAACAAGGAAACGGGCGACTCGCTGAACAATACGGTGCTGCAACTGGTGGAATTTACCCCTCGGGGAACAGATGAGGAGATCAAGGTAAAAGTACCGGGCACGTACTTCGGCTTCCCGCTGCAGCCGCGCCGCTCGTATATGATCATCGCCTCCAAACCGCGCTTTCAAACCGATACGCTCCGTTTTGAAACCCCTCCAACCATCTGGAAAGACCTGCTGGTCAAGAAACTGTACCTGAAACCGGCTACACCCAGCCTTGTTGTCACGGTATACGACAAAGAAACCGGCGAACCCATACCGGGCGCTACTGCAAAATTTGTGACGATCGGCAAAGTGCTGCCGGGAGGCAGCCTCGCTACCGGCAAGGGCGGCAGCCCCCTGGATCTGACCACCAAAACAGAACCCGATACCAACAAATTTGACTACTCGCTCGATTTCGACCACCGGTATAAAGTGGTAGTATCCAAACCGGGATTCACGATTGACTCCACTGAAGTCATTACAACGGAGGGGTTGACGGATGCCACAACCATCGAGAAAAAAGTTTACCTGACCCGTGGCATTTCCTTTAATGCCCATACGATCAACTCCGCGACGTACGATACCCTGTACGGCGTCACCTATAAACTCGTGGAACTGGAGGGTGGCAACCGGGAAGAGGAGTACGTCAACCCGCTGGGAACCAAGTCGTATCAAACTACCGTGAATTACGAGCGCCGTTACATGCTCGTCGCGTCCAAAGACGGCTTCTCCCGGGATACCGTGGTCTTTACGACGAAAGACCTTCCGCGTGTCGATTTTCAGGAAATCACCCGCGAATTGCGCCTGCGGCCACTCACACTTGAAGCATATCTGCCCATCAAACTATTCTTCGATAACGACGAGCCGGACAAGCGCACCATGAAACGTACGACGGCCCGCGATTACCGTCCAACCTACGTCGACTACTATCGCCGCAAACCGGAGTTTCTGGAAAAATGGAGCGAAGGCCTGACCGGCGAACCGCTTCAGGCCGCCAACGACTCGATGGATGTATTCTTTGAACGCGACGTACGCGGAGGCTGGGAACGGCTGTTCGCATTCTCCGAGGTTTTGTATGAAATGATGACACGCGGCGACTATATCGTCCTGACCCTCAAAGGTTTTGCTTCTCCGCGTGCCGCAACACAATACAACCTCAATCTGACATCACGCCGTGTATCCAGCGTATACAACCACTTCCTGATCTTTGACGGTGGTATTTACAAAAAGTTTGTAGACAATGGCCAGATCGTGATCAAACTGGAGCCGAACGGGGAATCAAAAGCGCCAAAAGACATCAGCGACAACATCAAGGAAGAGCGTAAATCAATATACGACCCGCGTGCAAGCCGCGAACGCCGGCTGGAGATCATCGGCGTAGAAGTGAGCCGCGGAAAACAATAGTAGCGTTTAGTCCCTTTAGTCCCCGCCCGATCAAACCTTAGTTTAATCCCCCATAATCTCCCGCCCGGGAAAACCGTACATAACCATGAACAAGTTTGTAAGGGCCACAATCAGCGTGTGCTCTATTGTGTTTGCAGTAAATGCAAGCGCACAGACACCACGAGCCTACGAAAACGCCGCTAACAACGCCCTGGAGGCACATGACTATTACGCCGCCATGCAATATTTTGGAAAAGTCCTCGAAATGGAGCCAACCCGACTCGATGTTTCATACCGCTATGCGGATGCTGCCCGCCAGTTCGGCGCTTACGGGCAGGCAGAGGCCTATTACCAAAAAACGCTTGAAAACGATCAAAAAGGAATCTTCCCGGATGCCGTCTTCCTCCTGGCTTCCGTAAAAAAATACCTGGGCAAATACGATGAAGCGATCCGCCTGTACCGGCGCTACACTGCAAAGACCGCCGCAGGCACGTCGTTTCGCAAAGAGGCGGAACAGGATATTGAACAATGCCTCTGGGCCCTGGAGCAGTTAACGACTCCCGACAACAGCATTACCATCGAACGCCTGCCATACGGCACCCCCAATACCGATCAGTCGGACTTTGGCGCGATGATGTATGGCGACACCTTGTTCTACTCCTCCTTCCGCGACATACAGTGGGGCGACAAAAACTACCCGCCCCGCCCCATAGTCAGGATCATGGAGGCACATGGAACGGATGAGGCATTCCCGGCAGTATGGAACGACCCCAAGCGGCATACCGCCAACATGGCGATTAGTCCGGACGGGCGCGTGCTTGTCTTCAACATGTGCGACTATGTAGACGTTGTGGATATTTCCTGCGAACTGTATTTCAGCCAGAAAACGGCTGCCGGGTGGTCAAAGCCCGCCAAATTGCCCGCAGCAGTAAATATTGAGGGTTTCTCGGCAACCCAACCGAATATCCGGTCCACCGGAAACGGGTACTACGACCTGTATTACTCCAGCAATTGCCCCGGCGGCAAAGGCGGGTTCGATTTGTGGCGCGTCCGCTTTTCCGAAACAGGCAGTTTTGCCAAACCGGAGAACCTTACTGTGCTGAATACCAAAAGCGACGACATTACGCCTTTTTATTATGAAAATGACAACGCCCTGTTTTTCAGCACCAAAGGGCGCCCTTCCATAGGCGGTTTCGATATATACAAGTCGGTCCTGAGCAACAACACCTGGCAGGAACCCGAACACCTCAATGTGCCCCTGAACAGCAGTTACGACGATCTGTATTTTGCACTGCAAAACGACAATACCTTTTGGCTGACCTCCAATCGGGAGGAGTCGGCCACCGTCGCAGGCGACGCGTGCTGCTACGATATTTATCGGGGCAACTACCTGCCGGTCGACCTCAAAACCCTTTCTTTTTCGCTGCCTTTTCAGGACTCTTTAACGGAGGTCTTGTTCACACTAACGGAGGTTGCTGCCGACAAACAAGGCCTGAATCGCTTTTCCGGCGACAAAAACGAGGCTGATTTCAGTGTACGCCGGCAGAAACAATACATGGTTATCGGGCAAAAAGAGTTCTACACACCTGATACCGTTTATTTCTCTACCAATACATTACCCAAAGACCGCAGGTTTGTTGAGAAACTGTACCTCACCCCCGAGATTGCCCTTGCGGTCAAAACCTTCCACGAGTGGACCCGGGAGCCGCTCAATGGCGTGCAGATACGGCTTTACGAGATACCCGGCATAGCAGCCGATGAAAAATTTACAGGTGCAGAAAGCAACGAATCGAAAATGAACGTGG
>CALMBD010000080.1 GCA_937861115.1 uncultured Bacteroidota bacterium
TTGCCGGCGCTGTTGATTTGTGTCTGGCAGGGATGGCTTCCCCTGGAAGCGGCATTGTGGGGCCTGATCATCCATTCGTTCCTCGTCATGACGGGCATGGCCCTTTATCTGCGCAGCCTTGGCGAATGGCATCTTAGACCCAACTGGGCCTTCTTTACGCCGGCGTTGCGGCGCGAACTGTTTCGTTTTATCGGGTTTGGCGCTTTTGGCGGTTTTGCGCTTCAGATGGCCTCCAGGATCGATATTTTCATGGTAGGCACGGTCGGCGCACTCGAATGGGCGGGCGTTTATGCCATTTCGTCCTACATCGGCTCGGCGGTGGATATCCCCACCAAAAGCCTTTATGCCGCCAGCGCCTCTTCCGTAGCCCAGTACCTGAACGAAGAAAACCACGCGGAGATGGAAATCCTGTATAAAAAGGTATCCATCAACCTCCTGGTTGCCGGGCTGCTGCTGTTCGGGTCGATCTGGATTTCGGTGGACAGCCTGTTTGAAATCGTGGCAAACGGCAAAGCGGTATCTGCGGGCAAGTATGTATTGTTGTTCATCGGGCTGTCGCGTATCGTGGAAATGGGCACGGGGCTGAACAATAATATGGTGTATTATTCCTCTTACTACCTGTGGTCGCTCGTTTCACTGGGCGTACTTGCTGTAGGCAACGTCCTGTTCAACCTTTGGCTGATCCCGCTGGTTGGCATGAACGGCGCCGCCATATCCACCCTGCTGTCCGTCACCTGCTACAATGCGGTGAGCCTGGGCCTGGTCTGGTTAAAGTTCAGGCTGCAACCGTTTTCAAAAAATACGATCCGGCTGCTGCTGCTTGCCATATCGGTATATGCGGTCGTGCAGTTTATCCCCCTGACCAATATTGGCCTGCTCGATATTGCCATACGCTCCGGACTCTATTTCTGTACGCTGGGCATATTGATCCTCCGATTCAGGATATCACCAGATCTGAACGACGGTTTCGATGTATTGAGGGCTAAACTATTTCTGCGAAAAAACAAGGACTAGGGTGCTTTGTTCGGGGCTGACAATACGGTCGACACGGACAAAAACACCAGGCTCCACTTCGCGGTCTTCGCCGAGGCGCATTTGGGCGCGGCGCATCTCGATGACATCCGCCCAGGCCTTCAACGCCGACTGCTTCGGGGAAAAGGTGCTGAGAAACACCAGTTGACGCGAGGCCTCCTTCAACCACAGCGAGTCGGCAAATTTGCTGAAATTGCCCGGCACCGTAAAGCGGTATTCCTGCTGGGTATTTTCGCAGACATCCTGGCTGATCTCCAGCAGGACATTCGTGTCGAGTTCAAGGCTTTCCAGCGATTGGGAACCCTGTTGTTCGTAATTGTAACGAACCACGTGGGGCAGCCCCGCTTCAAAGATCGGGCTCGGTTTGTACTTGCAGTTTTTTTCGTTCCCGCAGGAGGTGGCCAACAGGATCAGGGCGGTCAGAACGCCCGGCAAATAATTATTCATGATTAGATTGTTTGATAATGAGGGCCGGGCCGGCAAAAGTAAATAGTTTTGCCCAGCTATAGAGACCCGTCAATATTGTTGCTATGTCCGGTTTACTGATTCGAAACATTCAAACACTTGTCCAGGCCGAAACCCGTCGCCGCCCGGTAGTAAAAGGCGCCGATATGGCGGAAGTCCCCGTCGTACACGATGCCTTTTTGCTGATTGAAAACGGCCTGATCGCAGCCTTCGGGTCAATGGCCGATTGTCCGGAAAGAGCAGATCAGGTTATCGACGCGGGCGGGAAGACGGTATTTCCGTGCTGGTGTGACTCCCACACCCATATCGTTTTTGCCCGGAGCCGTGAAGAAGAGTTCGTGGATCGCATACGAGGCTTATCGTATGAGGAAATTGCCCGGCGTGGCGGCGGTATCCTGAATTCGGCACGCCGACTGCAGGAAACGGATGAGGATGATCTGTTTGAAAGCGCCCTGGGCAGGCTGCACGAAGTGATCGGGTATGGTACAGGCGCCATTGAAATAAAAAGCGGCTATGGCCTGAGTACGGACAGCGAGTTGAAAATGCTCCGCGTGATCCGGCGCTTGCGCGAGGTCAGCCCCATCCCTATAAAAGCCACGTTTTTGGGCGCCCATGCGGTGCCGACGGCGTATAAGGACAAAAGAGAAGCATATATTGACCTGATCATCCACGACATGCTCCCCAAGGTTGCCGAAGAAGGGCTCGCCGATTATTGCGACGTTTTTTGCGACCGGGGCTTTTTCAGTGTGGAAGAAACCGGAAGAATACTCGAGGCGGGATGGCGTTACGGGCTGAAACCAAAGATTCACGCCAACGAGCTGGACTACTCCGGCGGCGTGCAGGCAGGCATCGCCCACCGGGCCATTTCGGTGGATCACCTGGAATATACGGGCGATGCGGAGATCGAGGCGCTGCTGAACAGCGAAACCCTGCCTGCGCTGTTGCCCTCCTGCGCTTTCTTTTTGGGCATTCCGTACCCGCCTGCACGGAAAATGATCGATGCCGGCCTGCCTGTGGTACTTGCAACGGATTACAACCCCGGTTCGTCGCCTTCGGGAAAAATGCCTTTTACCATTTCGCTTGCCTGTGTAAAAATGAACATGCTGCCCGAAGAGGCCATTAATGCGGCTACCATAAACGGTGCACGCGCCATGGAACTGGAGGCGGATTATGGCAGTATTGCTGTCGGGAAGGTGGCAAATGTGTTCATTTCGACCCCGATTCCGTCGTTGGCATACCTTCCCTATGCTTTTGGCAGCAATCTTGTTGACACCGTGATACTGCAAGGCAAAGTATGGTCGCCTCCCGGCAATAAATAAAGTTAAAGCCGCGTTTTGTGGCGGTTTTTGACAGCGACCTGTTATTTTGCAAACATTTATTTTGTGGTGATATGTCGGAAAGCCGCGCTTTGTCTAATTTTGCGCCCGATTGTCCTGAATGCGGTCATCACCATAATCCTCTTTTCCCTCAATAGTTAAAACCTAACGCCGCAGACAGCACAGTCTACCGGATGTGCATCTGGTTATTTGTTTGAATCCCTGTTATTGTGAACATATCCATCAACCTTTGTTAAATTTTTACGCTCGAAATGCAGAAGTTTCTAATCCCGCTCATCGCGTGCTTCATTTGCACGGCTACGCTATTACGCGCCCAGGTTCCCCAAATTATTTCTGTTCCGTATCCCTTCGATCCGAACTTTATCTCCTCGGGACCCGACGCCCTGCCCTGTAACTTTGCAGGCACATTTACCGTCGGACAGTTTGTCGGACAAAGTAATGACACCAATCTCGACACGATATTCCTTTGCCGTGGCGACTCGCTCTTTATCCAGGGCAATGGTGATTTTGACCTCAGTGGCGACCCGAATGCGCTTACGCAGCCGGGTGTTGCCTATATTTTTTACGATTGCTCTCCCACCATTGCGGGAGATAACCTCCAGAATATCCTGGCCAACGATCCCTGCCTGTTGCTGGCGCCGAACAACCTGCCCTATTTTGCTTTCGGGCAACCGAACGGCAGCATCTGGCTGTTCAACAGCGGCAACCTGCAAACCCTGTTCAACAGCGGCCAGCCGGTCCTGCTGCACTTTGCACCCGCAACGGTCGACGACTTTTTCTCCTCACAGCCCTATGAATCGCAATCGCCCGGTTTTCCTCCCGGCCCTTGTGTAAACGTCAACACTTCGGTCGAATTCGAAGTGGTTTACCTGAACGCGATCATGGAAAGCGGGGTTTCGTCGAACTTCGGCAACGACTGTATCGGCAAATTCCGGATCACCGGCGGTTACCCGCAATGGGACCTCAATGCCGGGTACACCGTTGATATTTCCCTGGCCAGCGATCCGAACATCAAGGCGCTGGTGTACAATGCGCAGTTGAAAAACAATGTCGACGTAATATTCTCGGTTCCGCAAGCAGGCATCTACAACGTTACGATTGAGGACGGTAAAAGCTGCGGCCGCACCTTCCAGATCGCCATGAACAGTTGCGACGCCACCGATAACGTTACGATTGCGATGCCCGACACCCTTTCGCCTCCCGGAACACAATTGTGTATCCCGATCAACGTGCAGGGATTCGACATCGTAGGCGCATCGTTCTCGCTTGTATGGGACCCCACCGTGCTACAATATACCGGAGTGCAAAACCCCCACCCGGCCATCGGCACCTTCAACGCCGGTAATTTGAATACACAAAACACCCAGTTGGGCCAGTTGGGCACCATTATTTACGACCAGGACAATATCGGTGCGACAATCAGCATTCCGAGTGGTGAAACACTTCTGGAGGTCTGTTTTAACGTCATTGGCCCACTCGATTCCTGTTCTGTACTGACGCTTACCAATGCGCCGTCGCAGATCAACATTGAAGATCCTAACGGCGCCACGCTTGCCCTGACCGTGGACAACGGACAGGCCTGCGTCGGTTTTTTGCCTTTTGACATTCTATCGGAAGTCGTGGATGTAACCTGCAACGGTACAGCCTCCATTCAGGTTACGGCTACGGGTGGTGTAGAAGGGTACGAAGTTATTCTTACCAAACTCGTTACCGGTCCGACTGTATTGGGCAGCATCGCCACTTCAGGGGGCACCTATATCCGGACCGGCCTGACCAACGGCACCTACGTCGTCTGTGTAACAGATGATAATGGTGCAGGTGTGAATGTGCTTTGCGACACCATCGTCCTGAACATCCCGACCCTGGGCGCCAACCTTGTCAACACCCAAAGCCCCACCTGTAACGGTGACCAGGACGGTATTGTGAGCGCGGTACTATCGATTAACGGTACCGCAGTTCCCAATCCGGGCCCGAACTTCACCTATACCTGGTCGCCCGCCCTGAACCCTACCGGGCCGGTATTCAATAATGCGGCAGCCGGCCAGTATTTCGTGACGATCACTAATACCGACAACGGGTGTACGGCCACCGCATCCGGCACACTCTCCCAGCCTGCCTCGATCACAGGCCAGAGTGTCGTAACACAGGCCACCTGTCCCGGCATCTTCGACGGCGCCATTACCTATACTCCGCAGGGCGGTACGCCATTTCCGACCGGCGATTACCAGTACAACTGGGAATTTGTCTGCTCGGTGAGCGGCACGCCCGCGCAGGGGCCGACCGGCCAGGGCAACCCCATTACCATCACCGACCTGCAGGCCTGTACCTGGTTCCTGACCTTAACCGATGCCAACGGATGTACACATACCGATGAGATCGACGTCACCAACCAGCGCGAAGTGGAAGTGGTAATGACGAGTATAGACAACACCAAATGCGCCGGCGACAGCACGGGTGTGATCTGTGTGGAAGTGCAGGAAACACCGGCCTCTGCCAACCCGGGCTACTCTTTCTTCTGGACACCCGGTCCGTTCCCGCAAAACGATGCCCCCCTGACTTCGTGCTATTCCGACCTTCCGGCGGGCACATACAGCGTACTGGCCATAGATGCGATGGGCTGTGCCGATACCTCTTCTTTTGAGGTCCTTTCCCCGCAGCCGCTGGACCTGGGCACCCTTTCCGTCCAAAACCCCAGTTGTACCATTCAGAACAACGGCTCGATCAAGGTACAGGCCGTCGGCGGTACAGGCGGCCCGAACTATACCTACACCTGGAGTACCATGGCCAACGGAAATATGATCATGAATCTGTTCCCGGGTGACTATTCGGTAACCGTAACGGATGTAAACGGCTGTGTGGACTCCATGGCATTCAACCTGACACTGCCGCCACCGCCCGCCATCACCTCCATCGACTCCGTATCGGTTAAATGCGGCAGCGACGGTTGCCTTACTGTAAACGCTCCGACGGCAGTTATTTTTGACTGGCAGGATATTACCGGCCAATCCATCGGCAACACGGCACAGATTTGTAACCTGCAGGGCGACACTTTTGTGATAAACATTACCGATGCGCTGGGATGCAGCAACTCGGATACTGTCACGCTGGCGCCGGTGATTCCGATGTCCTTCTCGGATACCACGCTCATCAACCCGTCCTGTTACGGCTACACCGACGGCAGCATCAGTGTAGGCGTTGTCGACGGCAATCCGACCTATAATTTTCTGTGGAACGACGATCAGGGGCAAGTGACTCCCACTGCTGTCGATCTTCCTTCCGGCGCCTTTACCGTGACGGTTACCGACTCGGAAGGCTGTACGCTGGAAGGGGTATTCACCCTCACTGATCCGCTCAGGATCAAAACATTCTTTAGCGAACCGGACTCCACCTCCTGCTTCGGCGTTTGCGACGGGGGTATCACCATCATTGCCCAGTACGATTCGATGCCGCCGGTTTTTGGCGACTTTAACTTCGTATGGGAAGACGGTGGTACGGATTCTATCAGAACAGACCTTTGCGCCGATACGATCAGCGTCATTACGATCGACGGCAACAACTGTTTTGCCCTGGATACGGTGATCATCCCCGGCCCGCCGCCGGTAGGATACGATACGCTTTATTCTATTCCAACCCTTTGCAACGGCAGCTCAGACGGCCAGGCCATTGTCGACGGCAACGGCGGCAACGGCAGCCCCTACACCTACAACTGGGAAGGCGGCGCCACAACGGCTATCGTCAACGGCTTGCCGGCAGATGAATATAATGTGACGATTACCGACCGGGACGGGTGTACGGAAGTCTTTGCCGTGGAAGTGACCGAGCCCGAACCGATCGTCGTGCTCAACGACGACCAGGTCTCGCAGGATGTCGTATGCGCAGGTGAAGAAACTGGTGTGCTCGGCGTAATTGCCAGCGGCGGCAACCCCGGTGGCTATACCTATGTTTGGGCCGACGATAACGGCATGATTATCAGCAATATGCAGGTAGTCACAAACCTCGGGGCCGGTACCTATTCCGTAACGGTGACTGACCCGAACGGATGTACTGGCGAGCAACTGCTTCCCTTGTACGAACCGCCGCCGGTCAATGGCACCTACCTCCCATGGGAGGCCTTGCTTTGCAACGGCGACGAAACCACCCTGTACGTGGACACTATCTTCGGCGGTTCGGGAGGCCCGTACCGGTTTACGCTCGACTTCGGCGTACCGCTTATGCAGGATTTCCCTGTGTCACTGAGCGGCGGCGTCCACTATATCACCTATCTCGACCGCTTCCTTTGCGAGCACACCGATACGATAAACGTGTTCGAGCCTATGCCAATTATTGTCGATTTCGATCCTATCGACGAGATTGAACTCGGTGAAACACTGCAACTCAACCCGATCATTCAGAATGCCGTAGTGGATTCCTTCATCTGGTCGCCCATCGAAGGGCTGATCAACCCGGATACCATTACGCCGACGGTATATACTTTCACGACCACGGAATATACCCTTACCGTGTTCGACGCCAACGGCTGTTCCGGTACAGGCAGCGTAACGGTCGTCATTGACCCGAACCGCAACGTCTATGTGCCCAACGTATTCTCGCCGGGCAATACCAGCGGACTGAACGACCACTTCAATCCCATCGTAGGCAACGGAGTGGAGCGCGTAAATTACATGCGGATCTACGACCGGTGGGGTACGCTTATGTACACCCGCGACGACTTCTATCCGAATAATGATAATCTGGCAGAAGGATGGGATGGCAAATACCGCGGCGACTATGTTAACCCTGCTGTATTCGTCTATGTCATCGAGGTTACCTTCCTCGACGGCCGGGTGTTGCTCTACCGGGGTGACGTGACGGTGGTGCGGTAGTGGAAGAGGGTTTCGGGTTGCTGGTTGCTGGTTACGGGTTTCTGGTTGCATTTTCTTCATTCATTCCGAAAATGCAACCAGAAACCCGTAACCAGCAACCCGTAACCCTTAAAATCAATTCTTTTTCTTCTTTTTTTCCCGACCTATAATATCCTTGCCCTGCCGGCTATCGAGGATAGGCTCGGGTCTCGGCGCTTCATCCATGACGTCGTTGAATACCTTGTCCTGGTACTTCCACTTGCCTTTTTCAAAACGCATTCCGTCATAACTGCCATCCGGCACATAGGTAATTCCGCGGCCGAATGGACTTGGAACCGGAATAAGGTGGTCAAATAGTACCATTTGATACTGTGCATCCCAGTTCACCCGGATCGATGCTTCGGAAGAATATTCAAACAGCAGGCGCTGTTCGGGTATTTTGGACTCCGGTTTATTGAAAAC
>CALMBD010000081.1 GCA_937861115.1 uncultured Bacteroidota bacterium
GGCCCTCCGGGAAAAATCAACCGAAAACGCAATGGCTCGCGATTTTTCTGGAAGTTTGCACGATAAAAAGTATCGCCATGAGAACGCTCACCTTCCTGTTGCTTTTTTGCACCCTCCACACACACGCTCAAATGACGTTCACCATCTCCTGCCCGCCCGCCTTTTCCGAAAAACCGCTCGACGGGCGACTGCTGCTGATCCTGTCCAAAAACGCCGACACCGAGCCGCGTTTCCAGGTGCGCGACGACTACCGCTCGGCACAGGTGTACGGCATGGACGTAGAAGACTGGAAGAAAGACGGGAAACAGGTGTTTTCCGGCAAGGAGTTCGGTTTCCCGCTGGCCAACCTCGGGGCCTTGCCGCCGGGCGACTACTACGTTCAGGCACTGTTACACCAGTATGAAACCTTCCGCCGCAGCGACGGCCATACCGTAAAAATGCCCATGGACCGCGGCGAAGGCCAGCAATGGAACCGGGCGCCGGGAAACCTGTATTCCGTACCGGTAAAAATTTCGATCGCAGCGACAGGAAATAATGATTTCCGGATCGAACTGACCGAAAAAATCCCGCCCATTCCCAAGCCTGCCGATACCAAATACATCAAGCATATCGAGATACAAAGCAAACTGCTCACGGCGTTCTGGGGCCGGCCCATGTACCTGGGCGCACACGTGCTGCTGCCCGAAGGCTGGGAGGAGCACCCCGATGTGAAATACCCGCTGGCCGTTTACCACGGCCACTTCCCGAGCGACTTCGACGGCTTCCGCACCGAACCGCCCGACCCCGACCTCAAACCCGATTACAGCGAGCGTTTCCGGCTGGAAGGCTACAACCGCATCGTGCAGCAGGAGGCGTACGATTTTTATAAAATGTGGACCGGGCCGGATTTTCCCCGCGTGCTGGCGGTGGAAATACAGCACCCATGCCCGTATTACGACGATTCCTATGCCGTCAATTCCGAAAACGTGGGTCCCTACGGCGACGCCATCATGTACGAACTGATTCCCGAGATCGAAAAGCGGTTTCGCGGCATCGGGGCCGGCTGGGCGCGGCTTACCTATGGCGGCAGCACGGGCGGCTGGGAGGCACTGGCCGTTCAGGTGCTCTATCCCGACGAGTTTAACGGCTGCTATGCCGCCTGTCCGGACCCCATCGACTTCCGGGCCTACACCGTGGTCGATATCTACAAGGATAAAAACGCCTATTACCAGGAGGGCGATTTCGACAAGGTTGAGCGGCCCGGCCGGCGCAACTACCTCGGGCACATCAGCGCAACCCTGAAACAAAACAATTACTACGAACTGGCGCTCGGCACCAAAAGTCGCAGCGGCCAGCAGTGGGACATCTGGGAAGCCGTGTACTCACCCGTGGGCAAAGACGGCTATCCGCAGCGCATATTTGACAAGGTGACCGGCGAGATCGATCATACCGTGGCGGAGTACTGGCGCGAACACTACGACCTCTCCTACATCCTGCACCGCGACTGGGCCAAAAACGGCGCCAAATGGCGCGGCAAAATCCATATCTATTGCGGCGACATGGACAACTACTACCTGAACAACGCCGTGTACCTGACCCAGGAAGTGCTGGAGGGACTGAGCAATCCGCCCTACGATGGCGAAGTCGACTACGGCGACCGCGCAGAGCACTGCTGGAACGGCGACCACACGCAACCCAATGCCATCAGCAGGTTGCGTTACCACCGCTATTTTATCCCGAAATGGACAGAGGAAATGAAAAAGAGGGCGCCGGAAGGGGCTGACTTGAAGGGGTGGCGGTATTGAGGTTGTGCCGGGATGCCTGTTTAAAGGATTACAATGTTAACCCTCCGGTTCTTTAACAGGTGGTGCCTCTTCTTGCAACAATTCGAGAAATCGATCGATGGAAATAACCTTTACAGGAGGGAAATCGTCCGTTTTAAGCACATTGAAATGGCGATCATTACTGACTAAATAGTCAGCTCCGGACTTTATATAACAATCGATAAATTTATTGTCATCGGGATCTTTTTCAATAAGACTCCACTTGTAAAATGGCACATGTAACTCAACATTGGGCCTGTCTTCAAATCCGTTTAAAATATTTTCTGCAATATGCGGAGCGCTTTTCTCTGAAATTACTTCCCGATATTCAAAAATAATATCATTGCTGACCGCAATTACGAGCGTACCATCGAGAATTTTATCAAAAATCAGTCTATAGGGCGATTTGCGAGGTATTGAAACCAGCAAAACATTGGTATCTAAAACTACGCGCATACAATACCTGGCTTATAACTATTCCGGGGATGATCTCATGTGCTCCCTCAGCCATTGTTGCATGGTTTCCTCAGACCAGCCTTTTTCATCCCACATTTCGTCCATTTCATCCCTGGCCCTTTCCAGGAAATAATCAGAAAGCAGCTTTTTCACCTCTAACAATTGTTTTTCCGGGATATCAAAACTGAAAATCTTTAAAAGTTCCAGTTGGAGATTTGTCAGTTTTTTCTGTGCAGTCATGGCCTTGAATTTTTTGTAACCGTTTACAAATATAGCCGTTTTGATTTGCTTAAAAAAACCACACGGCACGCTCAATGTTCCCTTACCAGCAAATCTTCCATCATGCCTTTTAGCACCGCCTTGCGCGCATCCGGCACTGCAACGGCGTCCAGATGCGCAAATGCCTCATCCTGAAAATGTTGCTTCTCCCCGGCAATCAGGGCCGGTATACCGTTCCGGTCGAAAATGGCGCGCACGGCAGCGACTTTTTCCGCCGGATTGGCGGCATCTGTCTGCATCTGTGCCTGAAGTTCGCGCCGGTCGGCTTCCGGGGCCACTTCGAGTGTTTTGAGCACCAGCAGCGTTTTTTTGTTCTGCAAAATATCGCCGCCGACCTGCTTGCCGAACTTGGCCGGATCGCCGTAGGTATCGAGCAGGTCGTCCTGTATCTGAAAAGCAATGCCTGCCAGCCTGCCGAAATGGTACAGGTGCTCCACGTCGGCGCGGGACGCGCGGGCGCACAGCGCGCCCATCTCCAGCGCCCCGCCCAGCAGCACGGCCGTTTTCAGTTCGATCATGCGGATGTATTCGGGTATGCTCACGTCGCGGCGCGTTTCAAAGTTCACATCCATCTGCTGGCCTTCGCACACCTCCGTCGCCACGCGGTTGAAGGTTTGCACCAGGTCGGACAGCACTTCCGGGCTGCCGGCCTGCGCCAGTTGGCTGTATGCGCGGATCAGCATGACGTCGCCGCTGAGAATGCCGGTCGTGGTGTTCCACCTGGTGTGCACCGTCGGTTTGCCGCGGCGGAGCGGCGCAGCATCCATGATGTCGTCGTGCATCAGGGTGAAATTGTGGAACAGTTCGACGGCCCATGCGGCGGGAAGTGCAGTCGCCACATCTTCCCGAAAAAGTTCGTAGCCCATGAGCAGGGCCGCAGGGCGCAGGCGTTTTCCGCCGAGCGTGAGGATATATTCACACGGCTCGTACAATTCGCGCGGCGCGGCGGGAAAAGGATGGTCCGCGGCATAGCGGTCGAGCAGTTCGAGTAATTGCGGGAGCGAATGCATGACAGTTTGAAGTTCTGGCGGCAAAGATAGGTTGCCTGTACGACGGATTTCCCAATCCGTCGAACGGCGACCTGCCGTATTTGGAAATCCGTGGCACAGGAGCCTACTTTAGCCCTATGAATCAGGAACTTTTTACCGCAGTAGATCAGTATATCGACGCCTTGTTCGCCCCGGAAGACGAGGCCCTGGCAGCCACCGTCCGCTCCCTCGATGCCGAAGGTATTCCGCAAATCAGCGTATCGCCCAACCAGGGACAAATGCTGCATCTGTTTGCCTTGCAGTGCAAAGCAGAAAAAATACTGGAAATCGGTACACTCGGCGGGTACAGCACCATCTGGATGGCGCGGGCACTGCCACAGCACGGGCGGCTCATCACCCTGGAAATCGACCCGAAGCACGCCGAAGTAGCACGGCAGAATATTGCCCATGCCGGGCTGGGAGAAAAAGTCGATATCCGCGTGGGCAATGCGCTCGACCTGTTGCAGCAACTCGAAGCGGAAGGCGCCGGACCGTTCGACCTCGTATTTATCGACGCCGACAAACCGCCGTATGCGGAATACTTTGAAGCGGCCCTGCGCCTTTCCCGCCCCGGCGCCCTCATCATTGCCGACAACGTGGTGCGTGAGGGACAGGTAATCGACCCGGACAACCCCGACGAGCGCGTGATCGGGGTGCGGCGCTTCAATAAAATGCTCGCTGAAAACCCGCGCGTTTGCGCAACCATCATCCAAACCGTAGGCGCCAAGGGCTACGACGGCATGGCACTGGCTTATGTAAAACCGTAAATGACTGATCCGGAGCATATCATACAACAGGCGCGGGACTGCACCATCTGCGCGGCCCATCTCCCGCACGGCGTGCGGCCCGTTTTTGCCGTGCATCCGAAAGCGAAAATCCTGATCATCGGCCAGGCGCCAGGCCGCAAGGTGCACGAAACCGGCATCCCCTGGGACGATGCCAGCGGCAAACGCCTGCGCGACTGGCTCGGGGTGGATACGCAGACGTTTTACAACCCAGAAATCTTTGCCCTCCTGCCCATGGGATTCTGTTTCCCCGGCTCGGGCAAAACGGGCGATCTGCCGCCCCGCCCCGAATGTGCGCCGCAGTGGCACCGTGTTTTCCTGAATATGATGCCGGATATTCAATTGACCCTGCTGTTTGGTCAATACGCCCAGGAACGCTACCTCGGCGAACGGCGGAAAGCCAACCTGACCGGGACGGTCCGGAACTGGCGGGCGTATGTACCCGAATACCTGCCGCTCCCCCACCCTTCCCCCCGCAACCATATCTGGGAAAAGAAAAACCCGTGGTTCGGGGCGGAGGTGTTGCCGTTTTTGAAGGAGTGTGTGGCTGCCGGTACCGGCCAATCTGTGATTATTTGACATAGATCAAATTTTTCTACTTTGGTATCTATGATCTTTGTGGCGGATTTTGCCATTCGGCAAAATGGTTTGCTGGGCGCGGGTTGTCGCCGGCTGAAGCCGGCGGTACCGGGCCGGGCCACTTAAAATATTAAAACACCATGCACAAGACTTTCCAATTCTCTACCCTTCTGTCCCTCACAGCCCTGCTCCTGATTGCCGCAGCCTGCACCGGGCCGCAAAAAAAGGCCTTCCGCGACCTGAACAAAAACGGCAAAATGGACGTCTACGAAGATACTTCCAGGTCCGTGGAGGAGCGCGTAAGCGACTTGTTGGCTCAAATGAACGTGGAAGAAAAAGCGGGCATGATGTTCATCAACGGCGTGTACATCAACTCCGACGGCACGCTCGACCGCAAACCCGACGCCAAGGGTATCGCTGCGCGCCTGCCGACTGCCGCCGACTACATCAACGGGCAGCACATGAACCACTTCAACTACTGGGAAGCGCCGTCGGTGAAGGCCATGGCCGAAGGATACAATGCCATGCAGAAAATGGCCGAAAATACCAGGCTCGGCATCCCGGTCACCATCGCTTCCGATCCGCGCAATTACTTCAGCAACAACATCTTTGCCATGGCGGCCAACGGCTTTTCTCAGTGGCCCGAACAACTCGGCTTTGCAGCCATCGGCGACGAGCAATTGATGCATTCCTTCGGCGATATCGCCCGGCAGGAGTACGTGGCGGTGGGCATCCGCGAGGCGCTGCACCCCATGGCCGACCTGGCCACCGAGCCGCGTTGGGCGCGCATCAGCGGCACTTTTGGCGAAGACGCCCAACTGTCGGCGCGCATGGTCAAGGCCTACGTGCTCGGCTTCCAGGGCGAACAACTGGGCCCGCAAAGCGTGGCCTGCATGACCAAGCACTTCTCCGGCGGCGGTCCTCAAAAGGAAGGACTCGACCCCCACTTCGAGTTCCAGAAAGGACAGGTGTACCCGGGCAATAATTTCAACTACCACCTGCTTCCCTTTGAAGCGGCGTTTGAGGCACATACCGCGTCGATCATGCCCTATTACGGCGTACCGACCGGCCAGACCAGCGAAAACGTCGGCTTCTCGTACAACAAGGACATCATCACGACGCTGCTGCGCGGCAAATACCACTACGACGGCGTGGTCTGTACTGACTGGGGACTCGTCACCGACGTGAACATGGGCCCGGTCGTGTGGCCCGCGCGCGCCTGGGGGGTGGAAGACCTGACCCGTCCGGAGCGCGTGCAAAAGATCATCGAGGCGGGCTGCGACCAGTTTGGCGGAGAAAACTGCCCGGAGCTGTTGGTTGAACTGGTCAAGTCGGGCAAGGTCAGCGAAGCGCGGCTCGACGAGTCGGTGCGGCGCCTGCTGCGGCAGAAGTTCGTACTCGGTCTGTTCGACAACCCCTACGTCGATGTGGAAAAGGCCGTGCAACTGGTTGGCAACCCGGAATTTGTAAAAGCAGGCGAGGTCGCGCAACGCCGTTCCTACACCTTGCTGAAAAACGAAGACAAAACACTGCCCCTGAAGCAGGGTGCTTTGAAAATCTACGTCAAAAATGTGGATGCCAAAGTGGCGTCTTCATATGGAACCGTGGTAGACGACCCGAAGAAAGCGGACATCGCCATCATCCGGCTGAACACCCCCTGGTACCCGGTGGAAACGCTAAACCCGTTTGCCAGGGGTTTTCACCACGGCGACCTCGACTTCAAAGGCACAGAAAAAGACAGCATTTTGCAACTGCTGAACGCAGTGCCGACCATCGTAGACATTTACCTCGACCGCCCGGCGGTAATCCCGGAGATCAACGCAAAGGCAAAGGCATTGCTGGCCAATTACGGCGCCAGCGACGCTGCGCTGCTGGATATTATTTTTGGGAAAGCAAAACCCGAAGGGCATTTGCCGTTTGAACTGCCCTCCTCGATGGAGGCCGTGCGCAAACAAAAAGAGGATGTGCCGTATGACTCGGAAAACCCGCTGTACACCTTCGGGTTCGGGTTGACTTACTAGGGGAGGTTGCGGGTTACGGGGGTTACGGGTTACGGGTTGCGCAGGTTTCGGGGTGGCGTTACTCTGATATTGGTAATTCCCAAACGCCGAACCGCAACCCGCAACCTGCGCAACCCGTAACCACCGTAACCCGAAACCCGTAACCTGCGCAACCCGAAACCCGCACCCCCCCCAATTATCCTTTTGCTTCGGGTTTTTTACCGCCTTTACCCCGACCTCTCGATCGATCTCCCCGGCCCCGGAAGGGTTGTTTTTTGTCGCCGGCTCTGCGGCCACCACGCGGTTCGCGCCGGCCCTCTTCTTCGAGCGACGCAATATGCGTCGGCAATACCTGCTTGGGCACTTCGTTGCCGATCAGTTGTTCGATGCGTTTGAACCGCACGAGGTCGGTATGGGAGACGAGGGTGATGGCAGCGCCCTTGCGCGCGGCGCGGGCCGTCCGGCCTATGCGGTGCACATAATCTTCCGCATCGCGGGGCACATCGAAATTGATCACCAGGTCGATGCCCTCCACGTCGATACCGCGGCTCAACACATCGGTGGCGACGAGGATGTCGACCTGGCGGTTGCGGAAAGCGAGCATTCCTTTCTCGCGGTCTTCCTGCTGCAGGTCGCTGCTGATCTGTCCGACGCTGAACCCTTTGGCTTTTAATTTTTGAAACAACATCCCCACCGCCTGCTTGGTAGAGCCGAAGATCAGGATGCGTTCCCCCGTTTTGTCCTTCAGGATTTCGGTGATGAGCGGTATTTTCTGCCGGTCGTTCACCATAAACGCGCTTTGCGTTACCCCTTCTGCCGGCTTGGAGAGCGCAATGCTCACCGTCGCGGGATTGCGCAGCAGGGTACGCGCCAGACGCATGACGCCGCTCGGCATGGTAGCCGAAAACAACAGACTCTGGCGCTTGGGGTTGATCTGGTCGATGATGCGCGTCAGGTCGGGCATAAAACCCATATCGAGCATGCGGTCGGCTTCGTCGAGCACCAGAAAGCGCAGGCGGGAAAAGTCGACATAGCCCAGGTTCATGTGCGCGATCAGTCGCCCCGGCGTTGCAATGATGATATCGGCGCCACGCGTAATGGCATCTTTGCCCTTGGAAAAGTCCTTGCCGCCGCCGCCGCCGTAAATCGCGATCGACGATACGCCGGTGAAATAGGAATACGCTTCCACGGCCTGGTCGATCTGCATCGCCAGTTCGCGGGTGGGCACGATGACGAGCGCCTGGGTATAGTCGGCTTCGCCTGATTCCATGATCCTGTCGATGATGGGAAGTACGAAGGCGGCCGTTTTGCCGGTGCCCGTTTGGGCTATACCAATAAGGTCGCGCCCTTCTAATATCAATGGAATAGCCTGTTCTTGTATGGGGGTGGCTGTCGTAAAGTTCAGGGCGTCGATGCCGTCCAGCAGATCGGGGTGGAGGCCAAATTCAGAAAAATCCAATTAGATTATATTTAGTACTTGAAAAATTACCCTGCAAAGGTGGCGAATTTTGAGCAAAATACCGCGTTCCGTCAACCTCTGGTTGGCGGAACAGTACATTCCAGCCGGTACCGCCGAGCGTTGACGTTACAGTTCCCACTTCTTCGTCCGGAAAAAGCGAACGACCAGGTACAGGAGCAATCCGGCAGGTCCGGTGAGCATCGTCAGCAACAGGCTGGGTACAAGAAAAACATGCCCGATCTTCAATTGCCGGGCATCATGCGTCTGCCAGGTGCCGACGAGCAGGCAAAACGACAGATAATTGAGCCATCCGGTGAGCAGCATTTCCTTGCTCCTGAACAGGTGCGTGAGACCGTCCAGCGACAGCAGGCTGCCCCCGGCTTCGGGACCGGTCAGATAAAGGAAAGTAAAAATAGCGGCCGCCACCAGCAGGATAATCGCGGCGCCGAAGGCTACAGGCTCGGTGTATTGCCATCGCGGCGCGACGAGCATCAGCGCCCAGGGAATGAATATCAGTATGCTGGCGTACCAGTAAAAATCGTCGGATGACATGGCGAGAGCGGTTGGCAGTGGGCGGTTGTTAGTGACTATCCTCTCACAATTTTGAGGCTAAGGTCAAGCGGCTGCGCCGAATGGGTAAGCGAGCCTGCGGACACATAATTGACACCCGACTGGGCGTATTTGCGCACGTTGAAAAGCGTGATGCCGCCGGACGCTTCGGTTTCGAAACGGCCATTGACAAATGCCACGGCTTCGTGGAGAATCGGAATTTCGAAGTTGTCGAACATGATCCGGGTGATGCCGCCGATGTCGAGCAGCTCCTCCAGTTCCACGAGGTTGCGCACCTCTACGGTGATGCCCAGGTCGAGTCCTTTTTCTTTCTGGTAGGCATGCGCCCGCTCCACCGCCTGCCGTACACCGCCTGCCGCATCGATGTGGTTGTCTTTGATCATGATCCAGTCGTAGAGGCCCCAGCGGTAGTTTTCGCAGCCGCCGAT
>CALMBD010000082.1 GCA_937861115.1 uncultured Bacteroidota bacterium
GAGTATTGCGGTGTACTCTACGGCTCCCCTCCCATCGGGGGAGGGGTCGGGGGAGGGGTTGTTCATTTCACACTCCCAAAAACCCTTGATTTAAGCACTTCCAATAAAGGCAAGAGATTCCATCCATATTAAGTTTTCCGAAAGTTTGTCCATGCGGCGATTTTTTGGCAAATGGACTATATTTTTGCCCTGTATAAAAGTGCGTTTTAATCCTTTAATCTCATGATAGCTTTGACCTCGTACGAGCAGTTTTCCCGGTCTCACCTGCTGCGCCCGCAGCCGGCAACCACCTGAAAAAATTTCGATTCCAGCGCAAAGTATCACCATCCCGATGCTGAAAATACTGCGGCAGCCGCTACCGGCGTGCCGATTTTCCTGTTTGCCTAATCATAATTTTTCTCATGAAAAGAGCCGTACTCCTGATTATCACTGCCTTCGTTTGCCTGGAATTATTCGGTCAATTGCCGGCGGTTCAAACGCTTCCCTTTTCTCAAAACTGGTCAAATACCGCCCAACTCAGCGTCGCCGACGACTGGTCGGGCGTAGCAGGCATCATCGGTTTCCGCGGCGATAACATCACCGGCGCGACCGGTGCCGACCCCCAGACCCTCCTGGCAGACGACAACCCCGGGGTGGTGGATGTGAACGTCAACCAGACGAACCCCAACACCAACACGACAGGCGGGGTGACGGAATTCGAGATTGCCGACCCGGTGGTCGCCATGCAGGGCTCCGGCACTGCTGACGCACCCTATCTGCTTATCGGTATCAATACCACCTGTCTGGCCAACATCAACGTCGCATACAACGTGCGAGACATCGACGGCTCTGCAGACAACGCCATCCAGCAGGTGGCCCTGCAATACCGGGTAGGCAATACAGGAAACTTCACCAACATACCCGCAGCCTATATCGCCGACGCGACCACCGGGCCGAGCCTGGCTACCCTGGTTACCGCGATCAGCGTAACGCTGCCGGCCGATGCCAACAACCAGCCGGCGGTTTACCTCCGGATCATGACGACCAATGCAGCCGGCAACGATGAGTGGGTAGGCATCGACGACATATCCATCACCGGCTCGCCATTGGCGGTTTCCGTTACCAATCAACTGAACCCTTCCTGTACCAACAACGACGGCGTCATCGATATTACCGTAACCGGCGGCGTATCGCCCTATACTTACCTCTGGGCAACCGTCGACGGCAGCGGCCTGAATGCCGGCGCCGAAGACCAGACGACGCTGGGAGCAGGCACCTACAATGTGACGGTGACCGATAACGGCGGTTGCACGACCACTACCGGCGCAACCCTGGCGCCGGCCGCGGGTTGTTCCGGACTGGATTATTACTGGGTGGGCGGCTCGGGCCTGTGGAGCGACTTTGCCAACCACTGGGCGACCACTTCAGGCGGAAATGTATTCCACAACCAGGTACCTACCTCGATGGACCGCGTGCATTTCGATGCGAACTCTTTTCCGGCAGGTGGAACGGTAACGGTTGATGAGACGATTATTTACTGCATGGACATGGACTGGACCGGCGCGACGAACACGCCGGTGCTGTCGGGACTTTCGGACAAGCAGGTGTGGATTTACGGATCGTTGACGCTTATTCCCGGCATGCAATGGGATGCACAGGGAGAAGTGCATTTCCTGGCATTTCAAACAGGAGAAACGATCATGTCAGCCGGCCAATCCTTTGCCAACCATGTATTTTTCGAAGGCATAGGCGGTGGCTGGACGCTCCTCGACGCTTTTCATGGTCAAAAGAATATACAGCATCTGGACGGGGCGTTGAACACCAATGGTCAGGATGTGACGGCGGATTTTGCGTTTGTATCGACGGGTCCACCGTCGAGGTCATTGCATTTCGGCAGTTCGAACATTTACGTGGGCGCCGGCAACGTGTTGTGCCCCGCCTTCGGCATAACGGGCACCTTTGATTTTGATGCGGGTACCTCTACGATCCACCTGACAAGTCCCTCGTCTGCTTGCGGTGACGGATTTAACGGCGGCAATCAAACGTACTACGATCTGATCTGCGAGGTATTGACCTTGGTTA
>CALMBD010000083.1 GCA_937861115.1 uncultured Bacteroidota bacterium
GTATATTGGTTTCGATATGGAGGAAGATGGCCTGCGCGGCAGTATCAATTATGTTTCTACCGGAATTCCGCCTTCCGAACAAATCGAGGGGGTGTTCAATTTCGAAATGATCGGTTATTACTCCGACCAGCCCAACACACAGGAAGTGCCGCCGGGCTTCGACCTGTTGTTTCCCGACGCTACCAGCCAGATCGTCTCGAACCAGTACCGCGGCGATTTCATTACCAATGTGGCCAATACCGACTCGGCGCCACTGGGACTGCTGTTTACCACGGCGGCACAGCAATACGTCCCCGACCTGAAGGTTATTCCGCTGGTGGTATTTGGCAACGGGCAGATCGCCCCCGATTTGCTGCGCAGCGACCACGCCCCCTTCTGGCTGTCGTCCAGGCCCGCGCTTATGATCACCGACGGCGCCGATTTCCGCAATCACTGCTACCACACGCCGCAGGATACACTCGACGGAAAACTGAATTTCACCTTTATGTCGAACGTGGTAAAAGCAACACTGGCCGCCGCTGCCGAACTTGCCGGGATACAACACGGCGACTGGGCTACGGCAGATTTTCAGAATACCGTAGGCACAGAGGCGCCAGCCGGTTGCCATTTCGGGTGTTGGTATGATGCCCCCGCCCGGCAGTTGCACTTCACTGCGCCGGATTGTCAGCAGTCCGGAATTGCGGTAGAAATTCTGGATGAAAAGGGAGCATTGTGTTTCAGCGGGTCTCTGGACTCGAACTGGAACGGACAAAGCGGCAGCCTTTTCGTACCCTACCTTCAGGATGGTATATATTTTGTTAAGATTTTGTGGCCGGGTGGCTTGAACACGTATAAAATTGCCGTTTTTAATTGAACCGTTACCCGTCGTTCGCGCAATGCAATACCGGCACCACCCTTAAACTTTAATCCTTTATGTTCCCTGTTCCCAAATTCTATCTTTGCGCCCTATGCGGGTATTTAATGATTTGAATGCATTGCCGCCGTTCCGCAATACCGTCGTAACCATTGGATCGTTCGACGGTGTACATACCGGGCACCGGCGGATATTGGATAAAGTACGGACTCTTGCCCGCGCCTGCGGAGGCGAAAGCGTGGTCATTACATTCGACCCCCATCCGCGGACTGTTCTGCAACCGGATGACCATTCTTTTAAACTGCTGAGTTCTACAGCCGAAAAAATTACCCTCATCGAATCCTGCGGGATCGACAATATTGTCGTCGTTCCGTTTTCCCTCGAATTTGCCAGACAGGAGGCGCGCCGGTATGTAGAGGATTTCCTGATAGCAAGATTTCACCCCAGGTATATCGTAATCGGGTACGACCATCGCTTTGGCGCGAACCGGGAGGGCAACATCGCCTTCCTGAAACAATATGAAACGGATGCGGGGTTTGAGGTCGTGGAGATTCCGGCTCAGGAGGTGGACGAGATCGCAGTCAGCTCTTCAAAAATCCGCCGGGCGCTCGACGCTTCCGATGTAGCCCTGGCCAACAGGCTGCTCGGGTATCCTTTTTTCTTTTCGGGGAAAGTGGTTTCCGGCAAAAAGATTGGCCGGAGCCTCGGATTCCCAACCGCCAATATCCAGATTGCCGACCCCTACAAACTGGTGCTCCCCAACGGCATATACGCCGCCCGAACATTGATCGGCCAGCAAAATGCCATGTTGTATATCGGCAACCGCCCGACAATCGAAGGGGATTCTGCCAGGCAAAGCATTGAGTTGCACATTATCGGGTTTCAGGGCGACCTGTATGGCCATGACCTGGCTGTCGAAGTGATTGATTTTATCCGCCCGGATAAAAAACTCGGCGACCTTCAGGCGCTTCAGCAACAAATAGAGGCAGACAAGAAAGAGATTCTTGAACGGTTAACGGGAGACGGTGGACGGGAGACGGGAGACGGTGGACGGTGGACGGTGGACGGTGGACGGTGGACGGGAGACGGCGCCCCGGAGCATACCGAAGATTCAGATTTCTCAACAGGACATCCTGAAAAACCCGCAGACGATGTATCCCGTCCACCGTCCACCGTCCACCGTCCACCGTCAACCGTCTCCCTTCCACCGTCCACCGTCCACCGTCCACCGTCTACCGTCGCCGTCGCCGTCGTTATCCTGAACTACAATACCCGCCGGCACCTGGAGCAATACCTGCCTTCGGTGCTGGCCAACAGTCCCGGCGCGCGGATTGTTGTAGCCGATAATGGCTCCCCCGACGATTCCGTATCGTTTTTACGGCAACATTACCCCCAGGTGGAAGTGCTTGATTTGCAGCAAAATTTCGGGTTTGCCGAGGGCTACAACCGGGCACTGAAACAGGTTCAGGCCGATATCTATGTGATCCTCAATTCGGATGTGGAAGTGACGCCAGGCTGGATAGAACCCGTGCTGACTGCCATGCAGGCTGATCCGACAATCGCCATTGCCCAGCCTAAAATTCTGGCCTGGCAGGAAAAAACGCGTTTCGAATACGCCGGCGCCGCCGGCGGGTGGATAGATACCCTTGGATATCCTTTTTGTCGCGGCCGGATTTTTCACCACCGGGAAGCCGATACCGGACAATACGATGAGCCGCAGGAGTGTTTCTGGGCTGCCGGTGCAGCCTTCTTTATTCGCGCCGAACTGTACCATTGTTTTGGCGGCTTCGACGGCGATTACTTTGCACACAATGAAGAGATCGACCTGTGCTGGCGGCTGAAACGCGCCGGGTATTCGGTTTGGTGTATTCCGCAATCAGTGGTCTATCACCTGGGAGGCGGTACGCTGGAATATGAAAGTCCCCGAAAAGTATTCCTCAACTTCAGGAACAGCCTGTATTCTCTGTTGAAAAACAAGCCCTTCCGCAAACTGCTGTGGCTTATACCCGCTCGCTTGTTACTCGATGGTCTGGCGGGCGCCCGCTTTGCTGCCAAAGGTCAGTTCCGGGCAATTGTGGCCATCATCCGTGCCCACATCTCTTTTTACCGCAACTTCAGGCGGACAGTACGCAAACGCAAGGCCAACGCTGACCTGATCGACCGGTATAAATTCAGGCCCTCACGCCGGCAAGGCATTTACCCGGGAAGTATCATCATTGCGCATTATTTCCGCCGTATAAGAGAGTTTTCAAAGCTCCCGTTGAAAAAAAGCGAAACCCCGATGACGAACTAACAAATGGCATAACGATACTATGATCGCACCCGACCTCCTTTACGAAGACGAACACCTGCTCGTCGTGAACAAACCCGCAGGCCTGCTGACTATTCCGGATCGCTCGGGAAACAAAAACAGCCTCCTTGGTCTGCTGGAGCGTCGTTTTGGGAAAGTATTTGTGGTGCATCGTCTCGACCGCGAAACGAGCGGCGTGATTTGTTTTGCGCTGACGGAAGCAGCCCACCGGCACCTGTCGATGCAATTTGAACGGCATACTGCCGATAAATTTTATCTGGCCTTGCTCGATGGGGTATTGCACCACGATGAGGGCGAGATTGACAAACCGATTGGCGAGCACCCTGCCATTCCGGGAAAGATGACCATTTCCAACTCCGGCAAACCCTCGCTGACGTTCTATCGCGCAGTGGAGCGCTTCAGGCGTTTTACACTCGCTGAAGCACTGATCAAAACCGGCCGAACCCACCAGATACGGGTGCATTTCCAAAGCATCGGTTATCCCCTGGCCATCGATAGCCTGTATGGACGTCGTTCGGCGTTTTATCTTTCGGAAATCAAGGGAAAGTCCTATAAATCAGGCAAATACAGCGAGGAGGAGCGACCGATCATGGATCGCACCAGCCTGCACTCCACACGCCTGCGCGTCGATCATCCCGTCAGCGGCGAACGCCTCGAAGTAAAGGCCGATTTGCCCAAAGATTTTGCCGCGTTGCTGAATCAATTGAGAAAATGGAATGGTTGATCTCCATTCATCGTGGTTACTCTATTAGACTATTTTGACAAGGACAAATAATGGCCGGTCACCTTGCCGGTATAATCCTGTCGAACGCCAGTCCGCTATGTCCCTCGCCCCTGCCGGTGCGTTTTTTGACCCCGAGCCAGGTAAATACCTTGCCATTGTTCCATCTCGTGCGCTGAAAACTTTGCGACACATGTATGCCGGCCCTCGTTACCTCTTCTTCGTGAATGTAGTAGGGCTTCCCTTGGTCTAACCCCTCTCTGAGGAGTACGGTTCGCGGACGCACCCGTTCGAAGGTGGGTGGGTCTTCGTCTTTTAAAAAGCGCGGCATGGCGGCGCGGCGCAGCTGGATCTGCCTGTTGCTGCCGGGTACGTGTTCGGGCACAAAAGGAATCCAGTTTTCCGGCACAGTGGTCATGATATCGTACCGGAATGGCGCCTTCCAGGTCGTTTCGCCGACTTTGGGCGGCACAAAACCCTGCAAAAAAGCAAGGAACTCGGCCGCTGCCACATTGCCGGCACGGGTACGGCCATGCGCCAGGGGCACCGCCGTTTCGATACCCCATACCATATTCGACATTTCATCCCGGATGAGCGCGACCTCTTCCAGGGGCTGGCCTTCCTGTACTTTCGGCACGGTGGGCAACACGAGCAGCGTAAGGTCGGCGGCTTCGTTTTGATGGCCTTTGATATTCAGGCTGTACATATTCCAGCGCTGCCATGACTCGTCGGAGCCGCGACCCGCAGCATCGATCCAGTAGCGTTCGCCGAAAGTATTGGTGACGGCCAATCCCCTGATATTCAGCACCGAACCGGATGGAACGGTGTAGGGAAGGATAAACCAGTCGTTGGCATACACCAGCCCGAACTCGATCAGCAGCAGTTTGGCCAGGTCTGTTGTGCCGGGCTTGATGTCGCCGAAGTTTGTTTTTCCGTCTTCGAAAGCCCACCAGCGTGTATCGGGCATGCCGTTGAAACGCACCGGCGTGGGGATAAAGGTCTGGGTCGTGTATTTCTTCTCCACCGGCGATTCCGGGGCCGGCAGCGGCGCCTCACCGAGCGTTTGGCGGCTTTTGTCCCAGTCGAAGTTGTACCAGTCGAGGCGCTCGTGGTAGTACTCCTCTGCGGTCAGCACCTTTTCCCCGCCCTTTCCGTCGGGTACAGCACAGGCGAACTGGTATTCCAGGCGTTCCGGCTGCCAGGCGTCGCCCTCTTCGGGTTGGGGCTGGAAATAAAGTTTTTCAAACCACGCCACGAAAAGCGGACCGGCAGCATCGGCGGCATCCTTTTCAATCGCTGTAAGGGCCGGTATATTGTCAGAGGCGAGGTGGAGGGTATCTTCTTTCAAATATAAATACAAGGCTGCCCCGTCCATGGCCCTTCCGGCAACGGCCTTGAACTGTTGCCAGACCTCTGCATGTGCACAAACGGCCGCTTCTTCCTTTTTCGAAGGGTCTGGCGCGACGATAGGATATTGATCGCGAAAATGCTGGGCTGCCGAGGGCGGGATCATTTTCAGCCATCGCCTGCCCATCTGGAGGCGCAGGTCGAGGGCGGCAGGCCGATTGTTGATCACGAGTGGTACGGGCCGCCGCTCCACCGTCGCTTCCATCGGCGTGTTCAGGTCGAAGTTCTGAACGGGATCGCCTTCAGGCTGGTACTTGGTGATGCGCTGCCCTTCCACATGGATTTTGGCATACACGGGTGTGCCGGCGTCGTCTCCAAGGAATTCACCCATTTGCCATTGCTTGCTGAGCATCCAGAGTGCATCGCGCACCTCGGCGCGCAGGGCCCGGGTGAAATTATCGGTGCGCGGGCGACTCTCCAGCCGGTTGTAGCGGGTAATGGCAGGGTGCAGGACTTCGCCCCGGAGTACCTCTGTTATATTGCGAATGACAAGATTTTCGGCCATGTTCACTTTTTTTATGTTTTCCGGATTACAGGGTTGAGTTACTGGACCTGAATTTTATCGACGTATTTATTCACCCGCGCCAAGTCTGCTGCGATCGTAACAGGCCGCCAGGTTGTTGCCAGAATGGTTGCCGGCAAAAAGACGGACAGGTCGGTCTGATCAAGTTGCCTGGGCTCTACCGCGCGGATACGGGCCATTTCAAGCGTCTCGTGGAGGGTATCCACCAGGTCGTCCCATTTCCAGGCGCCGGTAAACTTCGTCGGTGTGGCCAGCAGGATGGCCTGCGGCGGCTCTGCGTTGGGTTTGTCAAAGTGGAAGGTGATGCCTGTCGTTTCCGTTTCTGCCGGGATCACCTCCGTCCATTCGTCGAGCAGCAGGCCGCATTGCGGCTGGGTCTTGTCAAAATCAACCGGGTAGACGGCACTGTACAGCAGGTTCTCGCGGTTAAGGTGCTCTTTTGCTTCGGGAGCGAACTCGAGTGCCAGCCAGGGCGCTGCAGCGTCGTAAGGGAACTGAACGGGTCTCAAATCCGGTGCGGTTTTACCAAAGGCCTCGGTGAGGAAAATCAGGTTTTCCACGTGGTGCATCTTCTCGCGGACTCTTGCGGTACCGTGGAGCCAGTCATCGACGGCAAATGGATTGCCCAGGGTGTTTTTCTGGTAGTCGAGCAATTGCTCGCGGTTTGCATAGGCGTTCGACCATTCGTCCGCCTGAAGGTCCGGCAGGGTAAATTCGGGGACGAGTACAAATTCATCGCCCAGCACCATCCGCGCCGCATCGGTGAGCAGTTGTATCCGCTTTTCAGAGCCGGCTTCCACATCATGGTCGGCGAGTTTCTGCTGTACGGCTGCAACACGTTTGTCCAGATCGGCGATGAGTTGCTGTACCCGCACATGGATATCCTCTGCGAGGGTGACGATTTGTTTCGTTTCGTCCGCTGAATCCAGGGCTTGCAGGTCGAAACCGGCAACGGGCAGCAGGGCGTTGAATTCGGTCAGCACTCCCGAGACGGAAGTTTGAGGCGTTTTCCCGAAATTGTCGAACAAGGCCCTGCGCGCCTCGAACGGCGCACGCTTTGCCGTGATTTCCGCCTGCACCTGCGCCAGGGATTTACCCATCGGATCGGTATACGAAGTAGAAATCAGCAATTCGGCTTTCAGCAATAATTCGAGTCGTTCCACATCGCCGGGTTGCGCAGGCAGGTCGGCAATAATCGCATCAAATTCATCGAGTTTCTCCTGCCAGCGCCGGGCAGTATCCGCTGCTTTTTTCAGCAGTTTTTTAAAAATGGCGCTTTGGGTTTCGTAAAAGATGCCGAAACCGGTTTGCTGCAAACCATACCGCGCCAGGGATTTGCACGCAGCGACGATGCTGTTGAGGTAACCGTCTATGTTGGCAAGTATGGTGGCCGTATCGGGTCCCGGCTCCGGGAAAACGGCGTCGAGTTGTGCGAGCAGTGGCTGAAGCATTGCAGCCTTCTCACCGTTCAGGGCAGCGACCAGAAAATCTGCACGACTGCGGTCAAGGGTGGCATTCCCCGTATTTTCGGATTTCGCCTCGGTTGGCAGCGCGGCATCCGTGGCGCGCAGCGACCGGGAGCGCAACAACAATGCCCGCAGGCTGCGGATGGCCGGGGTAATCTCGAAAAAGGTGTAGTCGCCGTTCCGGGTATCGGTGTAGGTGATCTTTAAGGGAATATCGGGCCGGGGTTTAGGAAGGGCGTTTTGCAGAACAAAATCGACGATCCTGTCTTCCAGTTCCGAACGCGCCTCGGTATTGTCGGGGCTGATGACGTACAACAGGTCGATGGCCTGAAGCCCGAGATCGGCCTGTGTCACAAACATTTCCTGCGGGTCGCCCGTGACGGCATCGTCGTAATTGACCCGGCAACTGACCTGGTTGGCTGCAGGCAGCAGCCCCGCCAGCCAATGCTGAATTGCCGGCTCCGCTTTGGCGCGCGGGTTGTCGCCGGCTGCGGCAACAAGTCCGGGTTCGAGGTGCAACGCAACGCGATGGGTAAGCCCGATGCCGCTGCGCGGGGTTTGTACCACATCAGGCACCGGCGGGTAGGTTGCCTGACTATAGGCGTCGAGGGTTGCGGCGGCGCGGTCGTAGTTGCCGGAAACGACCTGGTGCACGCCTTCGGCGACGGCAAGATCGGCCACCGCGTCGTAGAGATCGAGCATGCGGTCGACCTCGCTGTTGATAATGGTTTGCTGG
This sequence comes from uncultured Bacteroidota bacterium, assembly GCA_937861115.1. Classification (GTDB taxonomy): domain Bacteria; phylum Bacteroidota; class Bacteroidia; order Chitinophagales; family Saprospiraceae; genus M3007. Next base: position 8,018 of record CALMBD010000083.1, read on the forward strand.
GCCGGGGTGCCGGTGGGCAATTTGGTAACGGCAAAGCCGAACGGGTATTTTTTATTTGCTGCCGAGGCATTTTTGATGTGCCGGATGAAATTCAACCCGTTTACGACGTTCCGCGCCTCAAGGGCTTCTATGGAAACGCCGTCGGGGAGATCATCCTGTCGTGTGTAGAGCGGGAAAACGCGCCGCAAGGGGTAAATAAATTGGTCGCACTCGGCAAAATTATATCGGTCGTGCAGTCCGCGTTCGAACTGATAGCCCAGCAAAGCAGCCAGGCTCTGCCCGTTGCGGATGCCTTCGATGATGCCCAGGGCCAGTCGCACGCGTTCCGACGACAGGTTAACTTTCAGTAATTCAGGGTGTTGCGGTGTGGCATTTGCAATATAGCCGTTGCGCAGTACGGCAGCCGTCACGGCGTGGTTTACCGATGGCGCATGGATATAACCCTCGTTTTTGTTGTCGCGTACGAGCGGGATGCGCTGTTTCTCCGGCACCTCCTTGTTGAAAATGGTGTCGAGTTCCTTGTCGTCCGACAACACCACAGGCTGGAGGGTTTTATTCTCGGAGCGCACGTTCTCCAGCCAGCCGTAGGTACCGAGGTATATGCCTTTTCGGTAACTGACGCCGTCTTCGACGCCTTCGGCATCGCCCCTGCGCGCATAGCGCATGGAGGATAACTGGAAGTTGACCAGTCCTGTCATCCAGGCGTCGAGGCGGTAGGTGCAGCAGTCGAGGTGTTCGGCCAGCAGGCGTTCGAGGCGTGCCGTGGGGGTTTGTTTGAGGTGTTCCAACGCGCGCAGTTGTTCGGCGAGGTAGCGTGTGCCGAACAGTTCGCCGATGTTCAGGGTGATATGGTCTGCCAGGGTTCGTGTCGGATGACCTGTCAGTTGGGGGTTCGGACTGTACAGCAGATCGTATCGGCTTTTTTCCACATTCGGGTTGGCGGCAACGGCGGCGGCCGTTGTCGCAGGGGCGTTAGCACCCTCGATCTGGAAGAAATGCGGCTCGGCGCGCAGGGCTCGTTTTTGCTGGTTGTTCAGCAGTTGCGCATCGTCGAGGAGGCGCATGCCTGCGTCGTGGTAACCCAGTTCGAGGGCGTGCTTGAGCAAAATATAGAGCAGGGTATTGGGCCATTTGTTATCGGTAAACCCGTCCTGTACGCGTATCGTGTCGAACGACTGTTTCGCCCACTCATACAGCCACTCCACATAATTGCGGTTATTGGTGGTGACACTGCGCAGTGCCTCGGTTTCAGAAAGCGGACCCTCCTGGATGACGGGGCCGTTCAGGCGATTGGCAAAAACTTTCCAGTAAAGTTCGAAAAGTTTCGGTTGTTCATCGCCCGTATAGCCCAGGAACTGGAGCCTGCTGAACGCCTGGTCGTGGAGTTCATTGGCAGGCAGGGTTTTCCAGTTCAGGAAAATCTGCCACATCGTAGCGAAGTTGTGCTCCTGCTTTCGCGTATTGGCGTAGCGCTGGTGGAACTCTACCGAATCGGGATGCAGCCCCAAAATATCGAGCAAAGCCTGGTGCGGGTCGGCATCGGAGTTCGGGTCGACTCTCGCAACATCTGTTGCCAGGCTTTTCCAGGTTTTATATAATTGGTCGAGTACTCCCTTGTATTTCCACAGCCAGTCTTTAAACGCCGTTTGGCGCTTTTTTTCCTGAAAATGGGTGGAATAATCAATATACGACACCGTTTCATCGCCGAAGACCCAACTGATCTTGTCAAATGCCGAAGTAGGCAGGATGCCGTAGGGCTGCCGGCCGATCCGGATAGCGGGAACCATGCCGCGGCCGCTGACAAACCGGTTAAACATCCACCGGGTATAATAAATATCGTCGTCGTTGAACACCGGCTGTAACAGGGTATCCATAAAGTAGCCCAGCGTAGACGGCCATAAGGCGGTGTTCATGGCGCGCGCTTCGCACTGGTCGCGGTCGCCCGCGTGCGGCACCTGTTTGAGCCATTCGGTATCCAGTCCGAGGGTTTCGGCAAACAACTGTCCGTCGCTTTTTTCGAGAATATCCTCCGTTTCCGAAAACTGGGCCTTGCCCTTAAAAACAAAATCAAAACTTTCATCGGCGTCTTCTTCGCGCGTGTAGGCCGAATTGACGTCTTCCGTATTGTTGGTTGCGGAGCCTTGCGGTAAAAACGCAAACCCGGTGCGGCTGAAATAATGGTGCTGAAACAGGCTTTCCAGTTCGGCCTTTCCTTCCGCGGCAGTCGACGACAGCCGTATGCCGAGCACCAGCAGGCGGTCGAATCCGGCGGCCTGTTGGGCTGTCAGGTCGATCCGGAACCCCAGGCCCCGGCCGACCGCTTCGTCGAAGTCAAGCATCCAGCGCAGGTTGTCGCCGATGACCAGGTTGCCGTTTTCGTCGAACTCAAACTGCGCTTCCGGGTCGGCAGTGGGATCGGGGCTCACGTGAAAAGGCGTTTGTACCGGTGCGCTGAGTTCTTCCAGTACCTTGGCGCCATTCTGGTAGCCGAGCAGGACGAAGCGCTCGGGCAGCAATTCCACCTGTGCGGCTTTCATCCAGGATTTTGTTTTGGTCTCCAGGTCTTCGTTTTCCGGCAAATACAGGAAGAAAATGCGGACAGTAGCCGTTTCCCGGGTAAAAGAATCGGGCGCTTGCTCCGACAGGTTGTACGGTTTGAATTGTTCGGTCAATTCCTGGGCTCGTGTTGCGCCGACAGCGGCCTGCAAGGCATTGGCGGCCATTTCGGTTGCACCGCTCAGGCCATCTGCTTTCCATATCGCCGACCAATAATCGGCAAGCGGCGTTCTTTCTGTATCCGTTAGTTGTTTGTTGGCGGAAACGACCAGGAGTACTTCGCCGTTCACAGGGTTCTGGGGCTTCATTGCCAGTGCGGCATCGCCTTCCGGATCGCCGGCAAACAGCGGATTCAGGGGTCGGTAATGTTTGACGATCCAGGTGGCGCGGCCGGCGCCATGACTTGCCACCAGACCGCGCCATGCGGCGCGTTCGGCATCTTCCAGTCCGGCGGCATGTATATACTCGCGCCAGAAGATACCGGCGCTTTTCAGTTCCACCTCGGAGAGTGTCTCTTCAAATGTATCCACCAGACATTCATCGGGAAAAATGCGCACCCAGAGTTGTTGCCGGGTCTGCCCTGCTCGGGTTGAAACCGTTTTGAAACGCGTTTCAAGGCGGAGTGGAAACAACATGACCGGGATATCGTCATTCATCTGCCCGGCGTTTTTGCGCGGGTCGGTCCACTGTTCCCAAAATGCCGGATACAGGTCGGCCAATTGGCCTTTGAGCCCTCCCACAACGCCCTCCCGTTCTTTCTTCAGCCCTTCCAGCCGGTGCTTCTGGTTTTGCAGCCGGTTTCGCTGTTTCAGGTGTGCGGGATTGTCGGGGTTGAACCAGCGATCCATTTCCGCCAGTGCCGTCTCAACCTGCTTGAGTTGCTCGGTCGTGCGAAAAAGGTCTCCCTCCGCTGCGCCGTGGGCGTTGCGGGTTTGGGAAAGTTGTTGTTGTATGTCTTTAAAGTCTTGCATGGCAGAGCGCTCGTCGGGGTTGTGGAGATTATGGGTTGCTGTTTGCCTGTTTCAACATTTCGCCGGCGTGAACGGCTACCATTACCGGCACCTGGTACAGAATATAGGCGAGGTCAGCGGCATCGGCTTCTTTGCGCCAGTGCACATTTTTGTCCTCATTGTATTGCAGGAGTTCTTCGTCGTATTCGGCCTGGGTTTTGTCTGTCGGTTCGGTAAGGCCTATTGACCCGGTGGCGTTGGTGATCTGCAGGAACCCGCCTTCAGCCAGTCCGGGTGCGGCATCTTCCCAGGCCAGGTCGCTCCAGGTGTGTTTCACCGCATTGGGTCCGCCGATATCAAGACCGAAACGAGGTTCGCCCGGACGCTCCTTGATGACAAAAAACCAGCCGGGGTTATCGATATCTTCGGGTTTGGTGCCATCGCCGCCCTTGGCAATATCCGAGGTGAGGTCGAAACCGAAGAAATATATATCGGGATCGACCTTGGCGCTGTACAGCGGCGTCTTGACGATGTCGCGTGGCGGCTTGTTTTCCATCCCGTCGGGTATATCGGCCAGGTCGCGTTCTTTTGTGTTGTCTATGTCGCCGTTATCCTTCAACTGCCATTTGGCCTTATGTGCATAGATGACCGCAGTGGGGTATTTTTTCAACAATTCGCCCCGGATGACGAGTACGACCTCCTCTTCTTTGGCGCCACCCACCTCGCGGTTGTCGTGGTCGCCGAGTTTGGACGTCGGCAGCCATTTGTGCAATTCGGGGATGTCTTTGAGTTTTTCCTGTAAGGTATCCGGGTCTTCCCCTTCCTCCGGGAGGTAGGCGCTCACGTCCCAGAACTGCCGGAAATAACTGCCACGCTGATCGGTGGGGTATTCGCGCCACAGCAGTTCGCGTGACATCTCGTGGTTGATCCCAACCATGTAGGCCTCGATAAATTTTTGATTGGTCTGGAGCAGCGTGATGCTGTTTTGTTCGATGAGGTTGATGTTGGGAAGGAAATACTCATCGGAGAGTTTGGCCAGAGGATCGTACATCGGAATGTCGAATTTCGGATATTCCATGATCTGATCAAAAAACACCGGATTGAAGCGTATCCGGATGCGGTCGGGCAGCAAAATGCGGTCCAGCACCAGCTTGGGTACAGTTTTGTCGGGGTGAAGGGCCGTCACCGTACCGGTGGCGACAGCCGGAAGGTCGAGTTGTTGTCTGGGCGGCTGAAAGGCGGCTGAGCGCGCGGCGATATCCACGGCAAACATTTCCTTCAGGGCCAGTTTGAATCGCTGCGCCTCTGTGCTGTCGGTATTTCCCTTAGCGGGCCGGAAAGTTTCGCCGGGTTCCGTGATCCGGAAATCGGGACTCAATGGCGCTTTATCTACCTGCTCGGGTGTTTGGGCCTGTTCCGTAAATATTTCAGGTTGAGCGAGTTGTTTCAGTATCTCGTTCATTTTACGATACAGGTACACCAATCCGGCCGCAACAGCCAGACCCAGCGTCAGCCACACAGCGGCGGGCATGAACAGCAACAGCAACACCACCAGCAGGACGGCCAGACCGAGGGTAACCAGCGGCAGCCAGGCATACTTTTTTACCAGATTGACCAGCCATTCCGGTTTGGGCTGCGGGGTTGTTTGATCGACAAGTATTTGTTCGGTTTGAATTCCGGCAGGTGTTGTCTTGGGCGGCGCCGGGACGATCTCCCCTGCATTCAGGCGGGATACGAACGCGGCAGGCGCTATGTTTTTTGCGGCAAACGGCAGTTTTACAACGGCCCTGGATCTGGGTCGCGTCATTTTCCGCATTTGGGCGGATACGGCGACAGGGGGTACCAGGCTCATTTTTACCTGGTGAAAAACCGTCGCATTTTGCACCAGAATGCGTTTTTGCACCGGGGCGCTGAGCAGCATCAACTTGTCGGGCTGCTGCATCAGCAAGGGCTGGAATTGCTTTACGTGCCACTGGAACAGCGCCTCATGGCTCAATTGAGCCAGCCGGATAAAATGATTAGCCTTGACCACATCGCCGACCTGCTCCCAGGCGGCGTTCATGTATTCTTCCTGCTTGTCCTGAATGACCTTCGTCCCGAAGCCGGCCGGTACGCGAAAGCGCGGGTCGAGGTTGAGCTCGTGTATCCAGTTTTTGGGGTTGCTGGCGGGTGTGCCGTTGGCATTGGTAAGCAGGCGGTTCACTGCTGCGTGCCAGCGCCCGTAAAGCGGCGGGGTGATGAGCGGATCAGGGTCGGGCGGATTATCGGGGTCGGGAATGGGCTGGGGGTTGGCGCCGGCTTTCTGGTAGTCATCGGCAAGGTTAAGAAAACGGGCAATATCCTCGTTTACAGGCTGCGGATAGTCGGTTTTCAGCCAGTCCTCGTATTTGTAAAACTCATCCAGGTCGCTGATCACTTCATCGGGTACCCGCAGCGCTCCGCCCAGTTTGAGAATACCGCCGAGCGGTCCGTCGGGGTCGAGGCCATCGAGGTTCCAGCCGGGCTTTTGGGTGTCCATGTCGCGCCGGCCAACGCGTTCGTCGGCGGGTTGGGCTTTCAGCAAACGGACGAGGTATTCGAAATCGCCGACGGTGCCCGTCCGGAAATACCAGCGGTGGTAATACGGAAATTCTCCCTGGTCGGGCTTTTGCCCCCAGGCATATTGTGAAGCAAAATCAGGGTTGACCTCCAGTCCGAGTCCTGCCTGCCTGCCGCTTTCATAGGCGGGGATGAGGAAGGCGTGATAGGCGGCGTTGGGTTTCAGTTTGCGCGGACACATGATCCGGGAATACGCCAGATCGGGATTTTCTTTCAGGGCAGCGTCGAGTTTGGGCAGCACTGCATTCATATCCTCGGAGATGATCTCGCCTTCATTGGCTGCAAGGTCGCGGTTGACGTGTATGTGCGCCCATGCCCAGAGCTGGTCGGGGGGCTGGAACTTGTTCACTGCCCCATCTACGGTGATATACGGCAACGGCTTGTCGATCATATTTTTGCCGTCGGCAAACTCACCTTCTTCCAGCACCACGAGTGCCAGCCAGGGGCGCAGCCGGTGCGCCGGTTCGTCGGCCTTGGCCGGCGTGTAGCGCCAGGGAAAATCCTCGTCGTAGAAATCGATATAGGGCAGGTAGTTGGCTTCAAAATTGGTGATCCAGTTCCGCGGCTCATTCTTGATGATCGCGCGCGGCTCAATGCCCACCACGTCGCCCGGCCCGTAGAGTTCCACGTCTTTCGGGATTGTTTCCACCACTGCAGCACCGCCACTGACGGCCTTGCCTTCCAGCGACAGCTCAAGGTGAAAGGAGGCGCGCAACTTCACCGGAGCCTGGTTGGCTTGCTGGATCTTGTTGGCCAGTCCTACGCGCAGGTAGGGGAGAAATGAATAGGTGCCGAGTGGTTTATCCATGGTCTTTTTTGTTAATCTTCATTTACCCTACACTGCTTCCCACTGCGGGATCACGTGCAGCGCTTCGTGGAGTTCCGGTTGTGCCGCCACCTGTTGCTGTATGAACTGCTGGGCCAGTGTTTCGCTGGCAAAATGCATGGCGCCGGCATTGTAGGCTTTGTTGTTTTCCGTAAATGCCACGGCAAAACCGCCTTCTTTCACCGCTACTTTCGACTCCTTGATAAAAGGATCGAGTTGTGATTTGTAGTGATGGGAGAGTTCGGATTTTGACACGGCAGCGCCTTTCAGGAAATGGCTGAAGAACCCGGAACTGAACCGCTTAAACCTGCGGCGGAACCGTTGGTAGTTGTTGTCGATAATGATCTGTTCGTAGCGCACCCTGCGTTTGGCCATCTTGGAGGCGCCCAGTTGTTGCGCGCCGGAAGAGAGCAGCAGGCCGCCGTGCAACGGATCAAAGGCCCTTTGCGACAGTTTTTCCGCATCCTTCAGGTTCAGGTATTGCGCCTTGGCAAACTGCTCGTCGGTATCCGTCACCTTGCTCAGCCCTTGCGTCGGTGTAAGGGTAAAGTCGTTGGCATCGGAGGGTTTCCGGCTGCCGACCTTGTCGATTTTCATATCGAGCGGCACAGCGCGCTGGCTGATGCGGAGTGTTCCGAGCGGATGCAGTACCTGGGCCGTTTCCGCTTCCGATAGTTTGCGCAGCGATACCAGGAGGTTGCTGCCGGCGGGCAATTCCGCTTTCCAGTTGTCGACTTTTTCCAGTTCGGCCCTGAGGAGTGGCATAACCGCCACCGGTGGTACCGTCGTGTCTTCACTATCACCCCAGGTGATGTCGAAGTCGGCAGAAATGTCGAAGAACAGCAGGCTGAGCGTACCGGTACCGTGGGCGCGCCAGGGCGTCGGGCCTTCAAGCGCAAATTGCAGCCGGATGCTGAACAGGCCGATGCCGAATACTTTAAGCGATATCGACGCCGATATTTCGATGATAAAATAGAAGGGTGAAAACTGGAACAACGCGTCGAAGGCGATATGACCGTCGACACGTGCTACGCCCACATCGAACATGAGTTCGGCTTTGGCGCCAAACTGGACGGTATTCGACGTCACGGCAAAATATCCTTCCACCCGGATGCGCGCCACACTGGTGTCGAGGATGTTGATCGCCACGCGTTTCGGACTCGGGAATGGCAGTGGCGGCGGATTGAAACGGGGGTGGAAACCACCTACCGATACCACGAAATTGGCATCGTCGCCCCAGGCCACCAGCAGCCCCATCTCGCCCTCGATCGTGAGGAATAGTACCCGCGATTCGAATATGCTGGCGAAGAAGTACAGCCGTTTTTTATCAAACTCGATAGCGCCTGCAAAATTGACCTGTATCAGGATCAGGGCAGCCTCCTCGGCCGGCAGGGCGATCTTGAGTATGCCCAGGATGGCGATATTCCCAGGTATTTCGATGATGACACCCAGTGAAACGCTTACCAGTGTCGGGGTTCCCCAGCCGAGTTTCGCCATGGGGCCGATGAGAAACTTCCCTTCGTAGGGCGGGAAGATGGTGCGCAGGTCGCTGATGATACGCGGGGCGTTCTCCACCGGATTTTCCGGGAACATGATGCTGTTGATGGCGCCGGTGCGCACACCTTCCATCAGCGGCGGCAGGTTCATGGTCCGGTTGAGTCCCAGGAGTCCGCCCAGGCCCAGCAGGGTAAAACCGAAGCCAAGTTGTATGCCGGTTCCGAATTCGGCGGTAATAATGATGAGCAGCGAGAAGCCCTTGGAGCCGTCGGGCATTTTGGTGGTGATCAGGCCGATGGCCTTGACCGTGACGATGGCAAGGATCGATAATTCGAGCACACCGGCGTATTCCTCCCGGTCGAAATCGAAATAGAGATAGCCGCCGCCTTTTACCACGCCGACGTCGAGGGAGAGCCCCACGCCGTTGGGTGGCTTGAAACCGAAGGCGAGGTCGACTGCGCCCATGTTGCCCTTTCGGTCGGCGGGCAGCGACAGGTTGGCGGACACTCCCATGTTTTCTACTACGGCTACCAGCGGACCAAGGTTGGCTTTCAGGTCGGCGCCAATGGTAATGGGGAATTCGGCGCCTTTGATGCCGAAACCGAGCGTCAGGCCTTTTATTTCAGCAATACCGAGGTTGACGTGCAGCGGTATTTTTATTTCGAGGGTAGCGCTGCCGTAGAAGTGGAAACCTTCCTTGTCGGTAAAGGCAAAGCCCAGATCAAAAGAACTTTCCAGTCCGAAACCGGAGAGTATTTCGCCCAGAAAACCGTCGGCCTGATCGAGGGATATGACCACTTTGCCGCCTTTTACCTCGCCGCCAATGGAGAATTTGCCCGACCCCTGAGAGCCGTTCCAGGCAAACCCCGCACCGGTTCGTGCGATGAGTTGTTTGGCTTCCAGGCGACTGCCGCCGGCCTGTCCGAAAATCAGGTAGGGATCGCCGTTGCTTTTGCCTGCCCTGAATTCGAGGGTGCTGTCGCCCTTGAACTCTCCGGAAGGCGGTATGATGGTGAGGTCGCCGTTGGGTTGAACGGTGACCTGCAAGCCGGCCTTGAGTTCGCCGTTGAGCATCAACTCCAGTGTCCAGTCGTCCTGGCTGATGGAGTTGCCGCCGGCGAGATTGATGACGCTGGAAAGGTTGATATCCAGCCCTTTCGGGTTAAGGTCGGTGCGGGGCTTTAGTTCGAGGAAAAGAACGTCGAGGGTTTTTTCTGCAGGATCGTAAATCGCCGGAACACCTGATTTGGCGGCAATGCTCTGCAAGGTCTGCAACAGTTTTTCGCCGTCGAAGTCGGGCTTGTTCCATTTGTAAATGGTCTCCAGCCGTTCGATCGGCGACTGCAGTATCTTGGTCAGGTTGTCGAAATTGATCTTCCGCTTGACATAGGTAAAGGAACCTGCACTTACCTGCTTCCGCTCGACGGCTTCAAAGAATTCAAGCGCCTCGACGGCGCCGGGCAGCGATTCGAGGTTGGCGATGACGAGGTAGTCGATAATGCGGGACGGCAATTCCTGAACGAACGTGTTCAGGTCGGCAGGCGAGATGCCCGGCAGTCCCGCGCCGTCGTTTTTTATTGCCGTGGCAAAAGCATCCACGTTGTCGAAAACCGATTTAACCAGCCCGATGACGTCTATCCCTTTTTGCACGATGCGGGCCACGTCTTCACTTTTAACGGCGTCGATCAGTTCCGTTGTCAGGGGCGGAATACGCCGCAGGTTGTTGGCAAGGCCGTTTACGGCATTGGTGAAACCCGGTTTGGCGTCGAGTTGCGGTGGAAACAACAAGCCCAGTTCGGCCAGAAATATCCTGGCCTCTCCACCTTCAACACGTTCGAGCAGCGGTTGGAGCAGTCGTGCGAAGCTGAGTGCGATATTTTCGATTGTCCCCTGGTTTTGCGGCATCGCTATCTGGTTTTAGAATGATCGGGTTTCGTGGAAGTGTTTGTCGGTCAGGCAAAGGCGCAGGATCACGCCAGCGCGGGGTTGCTGTAATAGGCAGCGATCTTGTCCGCCCATTCCCGCAGGTTGCGGCAGTTCAGCAGTTCGAGGAACATTTTTCGGTGCTGAAGCACAAAAGCGCGCAAATCCTTGCTGCCGTGCGTCAGCAGGGCAACCTCCATCGCTTCGAGCAGTTGCCGTAGGGTCGTGCCGTTGATTTCCGAAGGGATCTGATAGTCGGATTTTCGGGTGCTTCGTTGTAAAGCGGCGATAAAAGCGGGTCCTTCGTGGCGGTTCCAGGCGATGGTAACGGCCCGGTTACTGGCAACGAGATCGAGCGTTTCGCTTCGGAAAAAGAAAATATCGCCGGCGATGCGATCGCGTTCGGGGTGGTTCCGCAGCGCGTCGTCAATCTCGGCGATGCCGGTCGACCGGATGGGCATGCCTCTGCGTGCGGCAATCGGCGCGGCATCGCTGTCGTCGCCTTCGCTCGACTGGAGTACCGTTACATCAAAACCGTTGTCGAGAAAAGTGTCGAGTATGTTTCCGATATTGTTGGAAAAACAGGCCCGGTAGGGCAGGGGATTGCCGGCATTGTCGGTCGTCGTTCCGTAAAAATGGATGCCGACGATGTTGTTCTCGCCGTTCACGACCATAGATCCCGAATCGCCGTGGTTGCCGAAGGAGTGTACGCCTTCCTCCGTTTCATAGTCATCGTCGGGGTGTGGGTTTACTTGTATCTGGTCGATGTAGGAATTGATGGCCTGTCCATCCGAGCCGGTTCTCGGCGAAGCCAGCACCGCCACCGCGTGGATATCCTGGACGACACCACGGGTGAATCCAGAGCGGGCGCCGATCTTCCGCACCGTTTCACCTACAACGGCCGTACCCGTTCCATGTACGGTGATACGGTCTGCAGCATTGTTGTTCTGCAAAATAAATTCGATATCGATATCGTCGTTGACCCAGGCGATGGCCATATCGACCTTGTCGTCTTTTTTGCCCCAGATCAGCTTGCCGATGACGTCGCACTCACAACAACAGGATTTGCGGTATTTGGGCTGGGCGACCTTGTGGTCTGCCGCTTCATCGTGTCCGAACAAAACGTGGTAATTGGACAGCAGCACATTGCCGCTTTTTTCGGGTGTGTCGTAAAACAAAAACCAGCCAAGCGTACCGTAACTGCTGCCTCCCTTTTCCGTGCCCACGGCTATTCCGCCGGTAATAGGCCGGTAATGGTCCAGATTCCGCCGCTCGGTGATATCGGGTTCCTTGACCCGCATGACCACGATGACATCTGTGAGAAATCCCCGGATTTGTTTGGGGATGTGCTGCTCGGGCGGTAACTCGCCTGGAGATTTTTTCTGCTCCACATATACCCGGAAAGCGATCTGGTCGGTGTTTTTCCCGTCCGTTTCCTTTATGCCCAGACCCACGCCTACTACGCCGGGTATCTTCATCAGTTCTTCCCTGACTTCAGGATAGACGGCTTCCAGCGGTTTTTGCCGGGCAATGAGTGCTTCACGTGTTGTCATAAGGTTGGCTTTTTTATTGAATGGAGGTAATACGCGGGTTTTCGGGTGTGGCGCTTAACAACATCACCTTTTTTATATCGGAGCCCGACGGTGTGCGTATCGTCAGGGTTATTACTTTGATGGGCGGGTCGGCATCCAGTTCACCTTTGCTGATAGCGGCGCTTGTGACGCAGGATTGCTTCATCAGCCAGTCGACAACCGCGATGTAATTGTCCTGCCTGATCGCTTCGGGCTCGCCAGTTTCCAAATAGGCGTTTACACATCGCATGGCCGTCTCCATGTTGTCTTTTTCCAGGGTCGAGCAAAAATCCGCTGCGGTGGAAGTGGCCTGCGTTTTTTCCGTCGAACATGCCAATGGCAGACAGGGCACAACGCATGCCAAGGCATAAAGTGGAATGCTCTTCCATGACCGAATACTTAGCATCGTTTTGAATTTCAATTAATTGAAACAAACGGCACAACAGAAGCGTACTTCAGACGCGCGTGTCGGAAAGCGTCTGCGCACAGGAGTCCCTGCCAGCGGCGGCAGTCAGTAAGGAAAAATCAGTACAGGGGGGACAGGAGCCGGAAGATCGTTGCGATCAGGGGGGGCATGGGAGGTACAAATCGGTCGTCGGATTGAATGTTTCATTTAGCGGACGGATTAAGTGTTGAAAACAAAATTGGGAGCAACAAAAGTAAACGGCTACCTGAATAATCCAAACCGGCCACTAAACTTTAACACAAACGATCAGGGATGTTTTTTGTGCCGGCGGAAAACTGTAACCCGGATCAGGTCGTATATCGGTTATGGACAAGTGCATCTTATTCCGTGCAGGGTTCAAAAAACCGGACAATACGGCAATAATTGAATTAGTTTGTTCAAATTACCGGAAACCGTTTGCAGGCTATTGAAAAACAGCCATTTTTGTCCCGCAGATTCTCGCACGAAAGCGTTTGCCTGCAATGTAATCAATGCAAGACCAACTCATTATCCGCTTACAAAAACAAGACCGCACGGCAATCGGCGAATTGTACGATGCCTACAGTGCTGCCCTGTTTGGCGTCGTGCTGCGTATCGTGCAGTCGCGCGAGTTGGCGGAACAGGTGCTGCAGGATACATTTTTAAAAGCCTGGCGCAACGGCGCCAGCTACGATGCATCCAAGGGCCGGTTGTTTACCTGGTTGTTGAATATTGCCCGCAACACGGCAATCGATGCCACCAGGACCTCATATTTTCAGCATTACCGGAAAACCGAGTCTGTTGATAATCTTTTTCAAAACCCCGGCGGGGAGAGTATTAATCCCGATCACCTGGGTGTCAAAGAAGTGGTAGACCGCCTCGATGAAAAATACCGCTCTTTGATTGACTTGATGTACTTTAAGGGATATACGCAGGAAGAGATCGCAGAAGAAACCGGAATTCCGCTTGGTACGGTAAAAACGCGGCTTAGGCATGCGATCGGGGAGCTGCGAAAACTGTTTGGGGAGAATTTTGCGGTGATTCTGATTCTTTTAACCCTGATACTGGGTTGAAAAGGCGGTACCATAAGTTGATCCAGCGGTGCATGATAAAACAAATCAGTCCCCGGGAAACCGTTAAACCAAAACATTGCAGCGTTTTAATGCGCTGTTTGAGATACAATGGATATTCAATCATTCATCCAGTCAGGCCTGCTTGAGACCTATGTGCTCGGACAATGTACCGCCGAGGAGCGTGCGCTGGTCGAACGTATGATCGCAGCGCATGCCGAGGTACGTGCCGAACTGGCTTCTGTGGAGCAGGCCCTCGAAGGTTATGCCAAAGCCAATGCCGTGGCGCCGCCCGAATGGATGAAGGGCCGTATCCTTGATGCGATGGAAGACCGGGAAAACGAAATGCCGGAAACGCCCGACCTGTCGGTCTCTATGGCCAAACCCGGACTGTTACGGCTATTCCAGGCGGCGGCCGTTGCACTTGCCCTGCTCGGCGCCTACCAGTTTTATCTGATCAAACAACAAGGCGCTGAAATCAGTGCATTGAAAACGACTACTACCGACCTGCAAACACAGATCGACGATTGCACCCGACTAGAACAGCGGGCGGAAAAACTTCGGCAGGCTTCCGTTCTGCTCCGCGATCGCGACACGCGCGCCGTAGCACTCGACAATGGCAAGGCCACGACCTATGCCTACTATAATCCGGTGCGCCGCGAAGTCGCACTCGATTTGTCGGGCTTGCAGGCCCCGGCGCCCGGCAAGTATTTTCAGTTCTGGGCCATTGTCGACGGCAAACCCGTCAATATGGGCATGGTCGACCTGCAAACCTCCGACGGGTGGCAAATGTTGCCCTACCAGGACAATGCCGTTGCCCTGGCGATTTCACAGGAAGACAATCCGAAGGGCAGTCCGACACCCACCGTTGTGGTCATGGTTGGCAATATTTAAGCCTGTCCTGCATTGGTGTACTGCCCGGCAGGGCGTGACTTTGTCCTTACCCCGGCGTCTTTAGTCGGTATTTCCGGGCGCTTTTCCCAAAATTACGGCTCCTTTGTGCCGTCAAACCCAAATCAAGCATGACCGCTGTTTTTACCTCAAGATTAATGACCCTGCTTGCGCTGATCGACCTTTACAAGCAGGAGAAATACCTTTCCAAAACCATGACACAAGAAGAGAGACAGGCCAAAGCCTCCGAGATCATCAAAAACCACGTCGGTTTTTCGCTCGGCGCCGCACTGATCCCAATGCCGGCAGCCGATCTGATCGCTGTCAGCGCCGTACAATTGAACATGTTGCGCCAACTGGCCAAACTGTACAACGAAGGCTTTATGGATTCCCTCGGCAAAAATATTATCTCTGCGGTGGCGGGCAGCAGCGCCGCGCGAATAAGCGCGAGCCTGGTAAAGGCCATCCCCGGCATCGGCACGATTGTCGGCGAGTTGAGTATGCCGGTACTATCCGGCGCATCCACTTACGCGCTTGGTCGCGTCGTAGCCAATTACCTGCACCAGGGCGGTTCCTTGAACGATCTTGACCTGAAAAGTGCGCGAAAAGGATATAAATCCGAAATAGCCACGGGGAAACGCGTAGCGGTCGAAATGACAAAGACAGAACCCTCCGCAAAACCGGATACCGACGATACCCTGGAAAGGTTGCAAAAGATGGCCGGGATGAAAGACGCCGGCATTATCACGGAAGAGGAATTCAAACAATTGAAAGAACGTTTGTTAGCCCAAATTTGATTGCTGCCTTTCGGACCGATTTGTACTAAAAACCCCATAGGTTTGCGCGACCTATGGGGTTTTTCAATTTATCCGGCATGTCCACAACCCGGGCGTTGCAGTTGTTTCAGGTCATGCGCCTGGGTGCTGTCATTCTGACGAGTATCCTGCTGGCCAAAAGCGGCCTCAGCATCGCCGGAATCGGTAATTATGAAATGCTCCTGTTCATCGGTACGACGCTCACTTTTTTTTGGGTTAACGGACTGCTGCAGGGCATGACGCCTGTGTACGCAGGTCTGGGCGAACAGGACCGGAAAGCCTTTGTTTTTAACAATTTCCTTGTCTTTTGCTTTATCTCGCTGGTTCTCTTTACCCTGATGATCTGGGGCGAGAGATGGGTGACGCCCATGCTTACCGGACAGGTTCAGGTGCCGTACTACCGACTCTTTTGCCTGTACCTGTTGTTGAACCTGCCCACTTTCCCGGTGGAGTATTATTACCTGCTGGACGACAAACCGCGCCATATAGTAGGGTGGGGCGGAGCCAGTTTCGGACTGCATGTGCTGGCATTATACCTGCCGGTAGTCAGCGGATTTGGGCTGGAAGGCGGCTTTATGGCGCTTATCCTGCTGAGCGGCGCGAAACTGCTCTGGACCGGCGGGTTGGTGCTGCGCTATGGCGCAGGCGAACTGCGTTTTGACCTGATCCGGCAGTACCTCGTGTTTTCTGCGCCGCTCACCCTCAACGTGATGATGGGAAACCTCATCCTGCTTTTCGACAACTGGCTTGTGGGCTGGTATTACCGCGACGAAGCTGTTTTTGCCGTTTTTCGCTACGGTTCGCGCGAGTTGCCCCTGGCTACCGCCCTGGCCACGGCGCTGGGTGTGGCCATGATCCCCAGGTTGAGCGCGGATATGCCCGCCGGACTGGCGGAACTCAAAACCCGGACCGCCCGCCTGATGCACCTGCTTTTCCCGCTCACGATTGCCCTGCTTTTTGTTTCCCGACCGCTGTTTCCGTTGGTTTTTAACCCCGGTTTTGCAGCAAGCGCACCGTTATTCAACATATACCTGCTCGTCACTGCCAGCCGGGTGCTGCTGCCCAACGCCATTGTGTTGGCCAAAGGTGTACCGCAGGTAATATTTGGCGTGGGCGTCGTGGAGCTGCTGTTCAAGGTTGTATTGGGCGTGCTGTTTATAGGGTGGTGGGGACTACCCGGGTTGGCCTGGTCCGTCGTACTTTCTTTTTGGGTGGAAAAACTCGCGCTGATCGGGTATCTGGAACGAAAACACGGACTCCCTACCGGTCAATGGCTCGACCGGAAACTATTTACCCTGTATACGGCGGCCTTGCTGGGCGCCTACCTGCTGTCCTGCCTGCTGTTTTAAACGGCCGCCATAATTTCCCGGATCAGTTCTGCATCACTTTCCCAGTACCAGCGTTCCAGTCCCGGAATATCTGCCCCGGGTTGCACGGCCTTCTTTTTTCCGGTGAAGTGGAACTCCTGCGCCGCAGTGACGAGGGCAATGTCGCGGATGTTGGCCTTGTTGATGCCGGCGCCCGGCATGATGGAAATCCGTCCATCGGCGTGTTCTATCAATCGTTTCAGCAAAAAACGCCCCTCGAATGCCGTCGGCGCCTGCCCGGAACTCAGTATCCGGTGGTAACCGAGGCCGACCAGTTCGTCGATACTTTGGAAGGGGTCTTCGGTAAAGTCAAAGGCCCGGTGGCACACGATCTCCATGGCGCCGGCAGCGGCTTTCATGGCCTGCATCATGGGCAGATCGAGCCGGTTGCCGGTGGTAAGGGCGCCGACCACGACTCCGTTGGCGCCCGCTTCCAGGCAAAACCGGATATCGTCGAGCATGACTTCCAATTCTCCGGGCGAATAACAAAAATCGCCCTCACGGGGCCGGATAAGCACATTGACCCGTATGTTCAGGTGATTTATGGCTGCGCGGATCAGTCCCGGTGAAGGGGTGAGCCCCCCGACATCAAGGGCGGAACAGAGTTCGATGCGCTGTGCGCCGGCCTGCATGGCGGCCAGGGCGGAGGGCAGGTTGACTGCGCAGATTTCAAAAGTCATAGTTAGTAGAGAATAGGCGGTGCAATTTCGATTTTTTCCACATTTTCAAAACTAAAAACAGCGAATTGTAATCTGAACCTATCATCACTGAATGAATTTACAATTTAGGCCTATCTTCGGCCATTCGTCCAAATCAGTTCATATGCGTTTTCCCGTTTTCGCCATATTGGTGCTCTTGATTTCGGTGCGTGCCGTTGCGCAGGACCTTCATTATTCCCAATTCTATCACAATCCCGTCCATTTCAATCCGGCGCTGACCGGTGTCTTCCGCGGCGACATGAGGGCCTCGGCCCTTTACCGGAGTCAGTGGACCAGTGTGCCGGTGTCGTATCGCACCTTTTCCGGTGCTGCAGACTGGAAGGTGATCAAGCGTGATGCCAATCTGCTTTCTGTCGGGTTCAACCTGCAGCACGACCGGGCGGGGGATGCAGCCCTGACCTGGACCCAGGTAGGCGCTACGGCGGGTGTTGCCCACGCACTGGGTGAGAAACACGCCCTGTCGGCGGGTGTGGGACTTGCGCTGGCGCAGCGCTCCTTTGATATTTCCAAATTGAAATTCCGCAACCAATGGACGGGTGAGGTGTTTGACCCCACGATGCAAACGGGTGAATCATTCAATAAGAACTCGGGCTTTGTGCCCACCCTTTCCGCAGGGCTCGACTGGCATTTTGAGCCGGGCGAAACCCGCACCAGGCTTGATGCCGGTATCGGGGCATTTCACCTCAACCGGCCCAAAGTCAACTTTCGGGACGATGCCGATCAAAAACTGCCCATGCGATTTACACTGATGGTCAATGGCGCCGTACAGATCGGAGAAATGACCGACCTGGTTGGATTTGGCGTCGCCCAGCGCATGTCGGGCGCCCGGGAAACCATAGCCGGAGCGGGTGTACGGCGGGTACTGTCGACCGATAACGATACGGCAGTGCAATTCAGCGTAGCCGGCAGGTTTGGCGATGCCCTTATCCCCGCATTTCAGGTGGAATGGTCGACCTGGACGGTGGGCGTCAGTTACGACTGGAATACATCCGACTTCGACATTGCCACCGGAGGACGCGGCGGATTTGAGGTCGCCGTAGTGTATCGCGCCACCCCCGTACCACCGGTAAAAACGTTCAAAGCGTGCCCGATTTTCTGATGAATTTAAAAAATATGATTATTTTTTTGCGCAATTGTTTGGCGGATAAACTGAAAATGTCCCTTTTTGCGTTCAGCAATTGCGCCTTCTCGCTACATCCCGATACCGAAAACTGAATCCATATTTTTATGAAGTCAGTCTCAATCCTGCCCACCCTAATCTTTCTCCTGCTTACCGCCACCCTCTCCGGTCAGTCGCTCCGATCGTACGAACGTGCCGGCGACGATGCTTTCAAGAAAAAAGACTATTCCGCTGCCGTACAGCATTACGCTACCGTATTGAAGCGCGACAACGACAACTTTTCCGTCCTCTGGAAGTACGGCGAATGTGCCCGTTTGTTTTTTGCATACGGCGAGGCGGAAAAGTCCTACCTCAAAATTGCCGCTTCCAAACGACATGCAAAGGATTTTCCGCTGCTCCGCTACCGCATGGGGGAGGTAAAAAAAGGCATGGGCGATTATGAGGCCGCAGCAGTTCTGTTCGAGCAGTTTATTGCTGAAAACCCGGAAGCGGAAGCTACTTACCTTGACCGGGCACGGGCAGAAGTAACGGCATGTCGTGCCGCCAGGACCATCACCACCGACAGCAAACAGGTGGAAGTGAAAAATCTGGGTAAGGCCATCAACAGCGTATACAGCGATTTTGCGCCGGTGGTGGTAGGCGACACCCTGTTTTTTTCTTCCTACCGGTTTGACAAGAAAAACGACCGGAAAAAACCGAAGTCAAAACTGACCAAGGTGATGATTTCGTCGCGTGGCGGGCGGGCGCGCGAACCCGGGCGCGGTTTTCCGACAACAGACACGGCGCATATTGCCCATACGGCGTTTTCACCCGATGGCCACTATGTGTTTTTCAGCGTGTGCAAAAATGTAAATGCATACGATATACGCTGCGAAATGTGGCTTACCATTGTAGACCGGCGCAACCGCTGGCTGCCGCCGGTACGTCTGCCGGAGCCGATCAACATGCCCGGATACACCACAACACAACCCTTTGTGGGCTATGATCCCTATTTTGAGGGGCCGGTGCTGTGGTTCGCCTCCGACCGGCCGGGAGGCAAGGGCAAACTTGACCTTTGGTACGTGCCCCTCGATACCGTTTTCTTCTGCCCCTGCGCGCTACCCCTGCCCGGGAAGAAGATTACCAAAATACCGGGGTTCAAACAACCCGTCAATGCCGAATCGCTGAATACATCTGAGAACGAAGGCATGCCCTTTTTCCATCCGACCGCACGCAAACTGTTTTTTAGCTCGGATGGCTGGCCCGGTTTGGGCGGTTACGATATATTTTCCGCTGCAAAAGACGGCCTGACGGCATTCCGGCAACCCGAGAATGCGGGTAAAGGGCTGAACAGCAGTTACAACGACGTCTATTTTTTCCTGAAGCCCGACGGCCAGAACGGCTACCTCAGCAGCAACAGGCCGGGCTCCATGTATCTCGACGAAGCGAACAAGGCATGCTGCAACGACTTGTACTCGTTCCATCTGCCGGAGCCTGTGAAGCCTGCCGAGCCGGAAAAGGGGGACACGATACCTGTTATTCAGACGAAGAGTCCGCCTCCGGTTCCGGTAACAGAGCCGATACTGCCGGCGGCAGAGCCACCCAAACTACGCGACTTTGTCGGGCTGCCGCTTTATTTTGACAACGATGAGCCGGATAAACGCACCCGCCGAACCGTCACCCGAAAAAGTTACGACGAAACAGTGCAGGCCTATCTGGAACGGCAGCGTGAGTACCGCGACCAGTTTTCTTTCGGTTTGTCGGGACAGTCGGCCGATCAGGCAGAAGCCCTGATCGATGATTTTTTTGAGAACGAGGTACGACGCGGCTACGACCGGCTCGGCCAGCTGTGCGACCTGTTGCTCAGCCGCCTCCAGAATGGCGAAACCATTGAGGTGCTGATCAAGGGATTTACCAGTCCGCGTGCCCAGAGCGACTACAACCTCAATTTAGGGAAACGCCGGATCAGCAGCGTTAAAAACCAGTTTGCGGTCTATGCTGATGGAGCACTTCAGCAATATCTGGCATCAGGACACCTGAAAATAACCGAAACGAGTTTTGGCGAAACCACGGCCCGCAGTGGAATCAGCGATAACCTTTACGACGAACGCAACTCCGTTTATCACCCGGATGCAGCGCGCGAACGCCGTGTGGAAATCGTTGAATTCCGGGAAGGCGAGCAGAAATAAAGACACCTTATGAGCCCCCCATCTTTCCTGCATAAAAAGAAGAGGCAAAAATTATTTGCCTTTTCAAAACCCATTCGTTTAAATTTGCCGCAATCGAAAAAGGTGCGTGCTGTGTTACGCTGAATTTTTAAAACCAAATTCCACCAAGGCCTTGACTAAAAAACGCGTTGTCAAAGACTACGAGGCACTCCCGGAAGATATTGTCCGCCTCGTAAAGATCAAGTACCCCACCGGGTACGCTGAACATCTTCTTTCGTATACCGATAAGGAAGGGAAAAAAGTATCTGCTCTGCCATTTGAAACAGATGACACTTATTATTTGATCCGAATGACTATTCTCGAAGCCAAGCGCATCGTGAAGGAAGATGAAGATTTTGATGATGATGGTGTGCTGCGCGAAGATTTCGCCGATGTGGAAGTGGACGATGAGTTTGATGGCGAAGGGGAGGACGACGATGAAATAGATGACGGCATCTCCGAAGAGGACGATCACATCATCGTTACCCGCCGCCGCGACGACGAGGAGGAAGATATTCCCGACGATACGGAATATTGAAGACTATACTTCATTGCCGCACATCTTGTGCGGTATGATCGTGAAGGGCCCGAAGCAATTGCACGCTTCGGGCCCTTTTTTTGTTGTCGCATACCGACTGTTCCATTTTTTTACATCTTTGCCTCAGACAAACAGGAATATAATTTTTACATGCGATTAAACTACAGGCAAATCTTCTAAAAATTACACACCATTCGATTATGAGCCAATCTTCTACGGGCAGCGCCCCGGCCCTCTGGGAAAAACCGGTACTTACTTTTGCACAAATCTGGAATATGAGTTTCGGGTTTCTAGGTATACAGGTAGGGTGGGGTATGCAAATGGGCAATATGAGCGCCATTTATGAGTACCTGGGCGCAAAACCTGAAGAAATACCCTTGTTGTGGCTGGCAGCCCCGCTTACCGGATTTATCATCCAGCCTATTATCGGATACATGAGCGATCGCACCTGGGGAAAGTGGGGCAGGCGGAAACCCTATTTCACGGTGGGGGCTATACTCGCGACACTGGCGCTTCTGGCTATGCCGCATTCTTCCGAGTTGTGGATGGCGGCCGGACTGCTCTGGATACTCGATGCCTCGATCAATATCAGCATGGAACCATTTCGAGCCTTTGTCGGCGACCTGTTGCCCGAGTCCCAGATCAATAAAGGGTATACCATGCAAAGCATGTTTATCGGGATAGGCAATGTCATTGCGGCTGCTTTACCCTGGTTATTGCTCAATGTATTCGGCATGTCGTCGAAAGTAGAGCCCGGCCAGCCGGTCCCGACCTTCCTCATTGTGGTGTTTACAACCGGGGCCTTGTGCTATTTCTTTGCGGTGATGTACACCGTCCGTACTACCCGGGAATACCCGCCTACCGACCTGGCAGCCTTCGAGAAGATGAAAGCCGATACATCGGGATTCCTGCACGGGTTCCAGGAGGTGTTTTCCAATATTTTTAAAATGCCGGCGGTGATGCGGCAGGTTGCGCTGGTCAACTTTTTTACCTGGCCTGGCCTGTTCCTGATGTGGTTTTATTTCACTCCGGCAGTTGCCCGCGACATTCTGGGCGCTCCCGACACCAACTCGCCGTTGTACGCGGAGGGCGTGAGTTGGGGCAATATTTGCTTCGGATTTTACTCGCTGGTCTGCTTCGGGTTTTCTTTCCTGTTGCCGCAAATTGCCGACCGCTTCGGCCGGAAATACACACATGCCGCATGTCTGATCGCCGGCGCACTCGGTTTGCTTTTTGTCGGTTTTGCTCCCGACAAGTACTGGTTGCTGCTATCCATGCTGGGTGTCGGGATTGCCTGGGCAAGCATTCTTTCAATGCCATACGCCATGTTGGCCTCCTCGCTGCCGCAGCACAAACTGGGCGTTTTTATGGGTATCTTCAACTTCTTTATCGTATTGCCGGAGATTATCGCGACGCTCGGTTTTGGCTGGATCATGGAACACGTGCTCGATAACAACCGCATCGCAGCAGTAATGACCGGCGGCGGCCTGTTGGTGCTGGCTGCGCTGCTTTGCTTCCGCATCCGGGAAAAACAGGCATAACCGGGGCGGTTATACCATTTCATTCCCGATATGCCATCCACGGCTGCGTATCGGGAACCAAAGTGATTGTTTCACCTAAAATTATGCAATATGGATTTATCTACCCTCCTCATCATCCTGGCCATTGGGGCCGTCTCAGGCTGGCTCGCCGGCTTTATCCGTCAGGGATATGGATTTGGCCTGCTCGGTAACATCGTCATCGGTATCCTGGGCAGTTTTATCGGAAGCTGGGTATTCGGTGAACTGGGACTTTCCCTGGGCGCCGGCCTGATTGGTACCGTTGCCCGGTCGGTCATCGGTGCGCTGATCCTGTTGTTCCTGATCGGATTGGTGCGAAAAGCGAAATAGTATCGCTGCTTTTTTTGAACTTTCCGGGCGCGACCATGCCCGGAAAGTTCGTTTTTTGCGGGAAATGGATTCCTTAATGCCGGGCCAAGTCAGTTATTCATCATGAGACATCCATATCTGCCGCTTTATTTGATTCTGCTCGCCGTAACCGGTTTGTCCTGCAAAAATTTTATCGGCAACCCGCACCGGGTCGCTCAGGCCACAAGGGTATCTCCTGCCCAATACGGCGCTTTGCGTGTCGAGCCCGCCAACTGGTGGACCGGAATGAAGCACAACCAGGTGGAAATACTTTTTCACCGGGAAGGACTTGCTTCATTCGACGTTCGACTGGGTAAGGCAAAAGGAATAAAACTGCTCAAGACCGAACGGACAGACAGCCCGAATTACCTTTTCGTCACCCTTCAAATTGCGTCCAAAGCACCTGCCCAGCGGGTGCCGCTGCTCTTTTCCAAGGATGGTTTTGTCCTGACCTGCGAATTTCCAGTGCTGAACAGGCGTCAGAGCGCCAAAGCGCAGGGCATCACAAGCCGCGATGCCGTTTACCTTGTTTTTCCCGATCGCTTCGCCAACGGCGACACCACCAACGACCGCATATCCGGGATGCTGGAGGGGGCAGACCGAAAGGTGCCGGATGGCCGTCATGGCGGCGATCTGAAAGGAATTGCCGACCACCTGGATTATATCAGCGACCTGGGGTTTTCAGCCATTTGGCTAAACCCCGAACTGGAAAATGATCAGGCCGAGGGCTCCTACCACGGCTACGCCGTTACGGACCACTACCGCGTCGACAGGCGTTTGGGCACGAACGAGGAACTGCGCAGTCTGATCAGTGAATGCCATAAACGGGGGATCAAGGTGATTCGCGACGTGGTGCTCAACCACATCGGCGACAACCATTACTGGATGAAAGACCTGCCTGCCAGGGACTGGCTTAACCAATGGCCGGAGTTTACGCGAACCACTTACCGGGCGCCCACGCTGGTCGATCCCTACGCTTCCGGGTATGACCGGAGGCGGTTCCAGGACGGCTGGTTCGACAGGCGTATGCCCGACCTCAACCAACGCAACCCGCATGTCGCCAATTACCTGATCCAGCAGGCCATTTGGTGGGTGGAATACGCCGGTTTCGACGACTTTCGCATCGATACCTACACCTACTCCGATCAGGCGTTTTGCAGCAAGTGGTGCCGGGCGTTGCGCGATGAATACCCCGATCTGGGAATGGTCGGCGAAATTTGGGAAAACGGCGTGGTCATGCAGGGCTTTTTTGCCGACAATCAGCCCATGCAGCGCGCGGGTTTCGATTCCAATTTGCCGGGCGTTGTCGACTTTCAACTGTGTTTTGCGATACGCGAAGCCCTCACCCGTGAACAGGGCTGGACAGAAGGCATTTCGCGGGTGTATTATACCCTGGCCAAGGATTTTTTCTACCAGGATCCCTACCGGAACCTGGTGATGCTCGATAACCACGATATGACCCGTTTTTATACGCACATCGGCGAAGACCTGGATAAATACAAAAGCGGCATTGCCTTTCTGCTCACGACACGCGGCATCCCGCAGGTGTACTACGCTACTGAAATACTGGCTACGGGGCTCGAACACCCCTCTCACGGCAATATCCGGAAGGATTTCCCGGGCGGATGGCCCGGCGATACCCTGGATAAATTCACGGCATCAGGCAGAACGCCAATTGAAAATGAGGCTTTCCAGTACCTGCGCACCCTGCTGCATTACCGCAATGCCACACCCGCACTGCAAACCGGCAAACTCATGCAATTTGTACCGGAAGATGGTTTGTATGTGTACTTTCGCTACGACCAGGCCAAAACGGTCATGATCGCCATCAACACCTCCGGCCACCCTGTACAAATGGACATGCGTCGTTTTGAGGAACGGACGCAGGGTTTTCACAAGGCGGTGGATGTGGTAAGCGGGAAGGAATGGCCCGATCTCAATGTCGTTTCAATAGAAAAAAATGGAACATTGGTCTTGGAACTTGTTCCTTGATTCCCGCTCTGTAAATTTCCGCACTATCAGAACTTCAAATTATGAGCAACACTTCTTTCTCTGCGTACCTCCTGGTAATCGGCACTATGCTTTTAACAACTACCAGCCTTACCGGTCAGGTCGGGGTCGGCGCAAAGGCGCCTGAAGGGGCGACCCAGCTGTTTGACGGCACCCGCAAGATGCTCGATGAGCAATGGACATATTGGGACGGGCCGCGGCTTGCCGCGACCTTGCCTGTCAAGTGGCAGATCGTCGACGATCCGCTCGACAAGGGCACGGTGGTCAATTGCAACGACCCGTCATCTGCCGGGGGCAAATACGGCGCGGCGGATATTGTAACCAAAAAAAAATACCGGGATTTCAGGCTCCATGTCGAGTTTCTGGTAGCCAATAAAGGCGGCAACAGCGGCGTATACCTCCAGAACCGCTACGAGATTCAGGTACTCGACGGCGATTCTACCGTGCATGGCATGGCGGCTGTGATCAATGAGGCCGCCGCGCCGTATCACGCCTATCACGGCGTCATGCGATGGAATGCCTACGATATCATGTTTAGAGCAGCGCGTTTTGAGGCGGGTGTACTTACCGAAAAGCCTATGCTTTCCATGTACTTCAACGGCGAGAAGATATACGTCAACCAACCCATCAGCCAGGTATGGGGCGGACCCAATTCCGGTATCGACGGCGGCAATGACGGTGGAAAAGGCATCACCGATACCCCGGGCGGGATAAAGTTGCAGGCCGAAGGCCATGATGTGCTCTATCGGAATATCTGGATACAGGAAATGGATTTTCCGCAACCCGACACTAATTTCTGACCGCCTACGGCCTTCCGCTTCTGTCTATCAGCGTTGAACTCGCCTGCTGGGTGCTGTACATCCAGACGTCCTGCACGTTTACATGTGGTGGCCTGGTGGCCATGAAGTAAATTGCTTCCGCCACATCGCGCGACTTGAGGGGTTGGAAATCGCCGTAAATCTTTGCCCGTTCGGCATCGCCGTCGAAGCGATTCAGGGCAAATTCCGTTTCCTCGGTATGGCCCGGACTGACCTGGCTTACCCGGATGTTGTGTTCGTAGAGGTCAAGTCGCATGGCACGGGTGAGCGCATCCACCGCGAATTTGGTGGCGCAGTACACATTGCCCTTTGGGTATACTTCCTTCCCTGCACTGGACCCGACGTTGATGATATGACCGCTCCGGCGTGCAACCATACCCGGCGCTACGGCGCGGGTAACATAGAGCAAGCCTTTGATATTGGTATCGATCATGGTGTTCCAGTGATCCGGGTTGCCTTCATGAATAGGGGCGAGTCCTTTGGCCAGCCCGGCATTATTCACCAGGACGTCGATCTGCTGCCAGGGCTCGGGGAGGTTGTCGAGGGCAGCCAGTACGGCGCCATGGTCTCTTACATCGAAGGGCAGCATCAGCACATCGGATCGATACTCCTCCTCGTACTGGGTTTTGAGCAGCACGAGTCGTTCCACACGTCGCCCTGTCAGGATAACCCTGTGGCCGTGGCGGGCAAATATTTCGGCAGTTGCCTGGCCGATCCCTGAGGTGGCTCCGGTGATCAGAACAGTCAACACGGCGGGTTTTTCCCCGGCGGGTTGCGGCTCCGATACCTGTTCGGGCGACATCTCCGGTTCGGGCATTTCCGGCTCCGGTGCATATACCGGCTGTTCAACGTGCCGGAATAATTTATCGTTGCCGGCTGTGCGCAACGCAGGATTGAGCATAATCGCTCTGGAATAGTGGTTTTCGGCCTGCTGTCGGTCGCCGTTTTGCAGCAGGGCGCTTGCCAATGCAAGGTGTACTGCCGCATCCTCAGGCTGGTAGGCGAGGGCTTTGTTCAGGTAATGAACCGCCGTCTCGCGATAGTCCTGCAGGTGCTCGCTGGTCATCAGGCCGAGTTTCCGGTATATCCCCGGATAGTCGGGGTCGATTTCTGCGGCGCGGTCCCAGCAATACTTGGCGAACAGGTAATCTCCTTTCTCAGCCGCCATATCGCCCATGAGTTCGTAGGATTTTGCCTCGTTCTCTTCAACGACTTCGGTCGGCCCCTGCCCATTGAGTGGCGCCGGAGGCGCGTCTGCTTCTGCAACCGGTGTGTTACCGGGCGCGTATTTTTCCTGGGCTGAAGAAAATGCGGCCTTTATACGTTCGTTGTCCGGGTGTTGTTCAAGTGCGAATTGGAATAATTCAAACCCGCGTTCGGTATGACCCTGTTCCAGCCAGAACCAGGCGTCGTGAATGGCCTGTTCAACCTGGCTTTCATCTGTTTCCGATACGGGGATTTCCTCTTCTGCCTCCGGTAGTGAAATATCCTCGATTTCCACATCCGGAGCAGGCATCTCTTCCGGGATTTCAAAGGGAGCATCATCCTTCTGATCGGGCAGCGCTTCCATTTCAGCAATTTGTCCCTCAAACCCAGGTGTGTCCTCCTCAAAAAGATCGTCGCCCGAAGGCTCGGGCGCGAGCAGGCCGGTGAAAACGGGAGGCTCGGCAAGCGGCTCGGCGGGGGCAGTAGGTGGAATGGGCGGTATTACATCCTGATCGGATGCCGATGCAATCTTTGCATATTGATGGTGCCACTCCTCCAGCCCGAACTGCCGGAAGAAGGCGGCATAATTATCTGCCTCGAACTGCGCCTGCGACATATAACCTGCCTCACGGAGCACATTGATGACCTCTCCTACTTCATTGGCAATATGATGCACCTCATTCATCTCCGATTCAAGGGCTACCTTGTCAGTGCCCGAAGCGTGCTGGTGCCTGTTGCTGAGGTCCAGCCATGCATTTTGCCAGAAATTCATGTATTGCAAAGCATGCCCCATACGGTCAAAATGCGTTTCCACATATTGAAAGGTGGCGCCGCCATCCGCGCTGATTTTTCCGTCGGCGACAACCAGCAGGAGTTGGCGGTTGCGCAACAGATTCTGGATGGCCCCCAGCGCGCCGGACATGCAAAAGCGGCTTTTCAGCAGGTTTTCGGTGACAAACAGCACTACGGGGTCTTCTGCTTCGGCCAGGCGTCGGCCGAAGGTGCCGGGTGTGTCGCCCTGCTGATCGGTGAGGTGTTCGAAGGGAATACCAATTCGGCTGAGGTGCTGCTCCACAACATGTGCCAGTTCGGCATTGTCATGGCAATAAGCGAGGATGATTCGATTCATATACCTGTTTTTGGTTGGGCAACCGGATTAACTACTGCTCTTTCCGCAGTGTTTCGATCAATGTGGAAAATTCTTTTTCAAAATCGGCATATCTGGACGTTGCGGGTCCGTCGAAGCCGGTATGGATGCGGCTAACCTTGTTTTGTTTGTCGATGATGATCATGGTCGGGAAGGCCATCACCTTGTTCAGGGCCGAAAAAAAGCGGGATGCCTCATCCTTGTCTGATCTTCCCGCATAAACAATGTCAAAGGGTATGCCCATTTTTCTTTTGTATTCGAGTAAGTGTGCATTGGCCAGTGCCGGGTCTTTATGGCGTTCGAATGCGAACGCAACCACGGCGATGTCTTTAGCCGCTTCGGGGTTTTGTTGCAGGTATTTTGTCAGAAACACCTGCTCGTCGCGGCAATTAGGGCACCAGGTACCCATAACCGTAAATATTTTGATCTTTCCGTCGAGGTCTTTGGAAGGAAACGCCAGCGTACGGCCTTCAGGTGTCTTCAGGTTGAAAGAAATATCGGTATTTTTTTTCAGTTGGGTGAGCGAATCGGGATTGCCGAGTTGAAAGTTGGGGTCGCGCCAGGCCGTCCATAGGGTTCGATAGTGCTTGCCCGAGCGGAATTCGCCCTGCAGACTGTCGCCTTTAATGCTGCCGCTGAACAGAAAGGCATGGGCGCCGTCGAAGCAGGAGAGCCAGAATTTGCGTCCTTGCACCGTACCTTCCAGGAATCTGTAATCGCCGGTTTCCGTTCGGAAGGTGCCTTCGAGGTGGTTGTTTGTCTGTTTGAACTCGCCGATGGCCCTTTCCATATCCGCTGTCTCCGTACCGAAAAGAGCCGCCCATTGCCCGCTGATATTCGCTTCAGGCAACTCGGTCAGCGGGGTGAAACGGTAGTCCCGGCCGGCATGGGCATAGAAAGGGATGCGGTAGTTTTCTTTTGAGGTGACCACCCATTCTCCCTGCATCACACCGCCGCGTATTTCGGCGTGCAGGTATGACTGGTATTCGGGGAAGTGTATGTTCATCGTATCGCGCGCCCTGGTGCGATCGCGACCGTACTGTATGCTGTCGAGCCGGATGCGCTCCGTGCCATTAAATATCTCGACGTAAAACCGTTCGTTGTCGACATAGGTCACTTCAAAATTGAACGGCAATTCATTTTCCTTGAACTGGTCGGTGATCAGGATAACAGTATCCTTGTCATTTACCGGTATCCGGAATTTTTCCAGTTCCAGGACCCCCCTCCAGATACCGGGAGCGACACGGGTGAACGAGCTTTCAGCGGTAAGGCATCCGGAGAGATGCGCGCCCAGAAAAATGGACAATAAGCCGGCTGCTAGGTATTTGTACATAGGTATTGCTTGATATTTTGGCTATGAAAACAGGGCGGCCAAAAATATGTTGCGGCCGACGTAAAAGTAGCGCAGTTTGCCGGAAAGCACAGGTTGGAAACGATTCAGATGCCTTAAAAACACTGCGCCCGGAGTATCGGGAGTCGATATTCCGGGCGGCAGCAGAGATTTTAATGTTCAATGTCGGGAACCCGCATCGCGCTTCGACAGCGCGTTGGAGAACGAAATCAGCCCGCCTCCTACAACGAAGAGACCGAGGGCAATTCCAAGGATTAACATAAATAACTGGAGTTGATGTGGGAAAATGTTGTTGACAAAAAAATGGCAAAACCATTCTTACTACCGGTTTAGCCAAGAATAATGCCAATTCCTGCCAGTTATCTGCCGTTACCTTGGATGTCCGACATTTTTGCAGTTGCGTCGACATGCGCGGGTCTTAAAAAGTTCGTTATTTTTGTAGCGGCTTAAAAAACTTCAGCGCAGTATGCTACAACACTGGCTAAAAGATATGGTCGAACGCCACGCCTTTGGTGTCTGCCAATATATCGGCGATAAAATGCACATTGCACCGGGCGAAGTGCGGAAATATTTCATCTACACCTCATTCATCGGAATGGGCTCACCGCTGATCGTCTATTTGTTTATTGCCTTCTGGGTGAACATCAGACGGTATATCAGGCGTGGGAAAAGCGCCATCTGGGGGTGATCATTCCTGTACCGGGTTTTACCACCTGAGTTTCTGGAAATTTTTCCGCGCGCGCTCCACCCCTTGCATCGGCGTTGTCTTGTAATGCTCCAATTCAATAATGTAGTACCGAAGCCCGGCCTGTTTGCTTTGCTTGAAAATGCCGGCAAAGTCGATGGAGCCGTCGCCGACTTCAACGGTTTCGCGCTTTTCCGTTTTGGCCAAGTCCTTGACGTGGCACAGCTCCCAGCGACCCGGGTAAAGCCGGAACCAGTCGAGCGGATTGTTGCGGACGAAAGACACCCAGTAGATATCCATTTCCATGGCCATGATCTTCGGGTCTATTTCATGTAGCAGCCACTCGATGAGCAATCGATTGTCTGGTCCGCGTTTTTCAAACTCAAAATCGTGATTGTGGTAACCCAGCCGGATACCGGCTTTTTGCGCATACTCTCCTGCAGCGCGGAAAACAGGGATGAGTTTGTCGATCTGCGGGCGTTCCGGCTCATCGACCCAGGGATTGACGATATACTTTTGCCCCGCTGCCGCTGCGTCGTCAATGGCTTTTTTGGCGGCATCCGACAACATTTTTTTCCCTTCATCGTAGTCCTTCAAAGTAAATTTGTAATGACTGGAAGGCATTGAAATGCCGTTCTTTTTCAGCAGGCCGGCAAACTCCATGAATGGCATACCGAACATCTTGCCATTGTCGTAGCCAAAACTTTCCACCTCGCGGTAGCCCATTTTGGCCAGCGCTTCGACAGTGCCTGCCGCATCCTTGTTCAAATCATCGCGGACGCTCCAGAGTTGAAGACCCAGGTGCTGGACGGGAGCCTGAGCGGCAAAGGAGGGCAATCGGTAGGCTGATAATGCGGCGCCGGCAGTTGCCAAAGCAGATGTTTTCAGAAAACCGCGCCTTGAATAGAAATTTTTCATCTTTATTAAAAATTTTTGGCAAATAAAGCAAAGTTCGGGTAAACATTCTTCTTAATTGCGGCATTCAAAAATTTTCACCCGATCCTATTTGGAAAGGACAAACCCTTTGTTTGTATTTTACCCGCAATTTCGGGGATGTCGGGCATTTAATGAGCGCGTCGCGTCAGTTCACCGGGTTACATAGTCGACAGGCTTCCCGTTTTCAGGCAGGCTTCGCAAGGTTTACACCCCAATTTCAAACTCCAAACTTAATTGATGATACAGGTCCTTCATATATCCGCCGAGTGTTATCCGGCTGCAAAAACAGGTGGTCTGGCCGATGTCGTCGGCTCACTACCCAAGTACTTCACCGATGCGGGTATGCTCTCCGCCGCAGTAATTCCCAAGTATGCCCTGAAGTGGATAAACGGCCGCGAATGGGTTACGGTCTATGGCGGGTCGGTATGGGTGAACTGGCGTGAATGGCGGTTCACCGTGCAACAGGAGGCAAACAACACGCTCGGGTTTCCATTCTTTGTAGTGGATATTCCCGGTTTGTACGACCGGCCGGGTATTTACAACGACCCTTCCGGCGCGCCTTATGGCGACGAGATAGAGCGCTATATCACCTTCCAGCAGGCTGTGCTCGACTGGCTTTTGTCTTTTCCCTGGCAGAATCGTCCCCGCGTTCTGCATTGTCACGACCACCATACGGCGCTGGTACCCTGGATGGTGAAGTATTGCCCGGCCTATCAGCAACTGGGGCCTATTCCTACAGTATTTACCATCCACAACGGTCAATATCAGGGCGCTTTTGGCTGGAACAACGGCCACCTGTTGCCACCCTATGAAGCGGGTGCGCGCAGTATCCTTGACTGGAACGGTATCGTCAACCCTATGGCTGCGGCTATCAAAACGGCTTGGGCAGTGACGACTGTTTCCGAGACCTATCTGTACGAACTCCATGAAAACAGTCTTGGGCTCGAACCCCTGTTCCGCGCGGAGTGGCGCAAACAGTGGGGGATCATCAACGGGATCGACGCCGATGTGTGGGACCCTGAAGCGGATACGATGATCCGCCACCGCCTGGCGAATGACGATATCCGCGCCTTTAAGGCAAAAAACAAACGCGAACTGTGCGAGTGGTTCGGGTTCCCCGAGGATGCGCCGCTGATCAGTTTCATCGGACGCATGGTTGGCGAAAAAGGTGTCGATTTGTTGCCCGACACCTATCGACGGATTATACAAAGCGGCACAAAAGCCTGCTTTCTGGTATTGGGCACCGGCGAGCCATGGACCCAGAATCAGTTTCGGGCACTGGCACACCAGTATCCCGGGCGTTTCAATGCTGTCATCGACTACAATGAAGCGCTGTCCCATCAGATCTACGCCGGCTCCGATTTCCTGATCATGCCTTCCCGCGTCGAGCCCTGCGGTCTGAATCAGATGTACTCCATGCGATACGGCACCATCCCGATCGTACGCACTGTGGGCGGACTAAAAGACACCGTGCCGGATATCGGAGAGCCGGGCGGCATCGGGCGGGGTATCCGCTTCGACCAGTTTAGTGTTGAAGACGCTACCCATGCATTGTACCGCGCCATAAGTATGTGGCACAACAATCCGGACATTATAGATCACCTGCGGCAGCGGATCATGGCTGTCGATTTTTCCTGGAAAAAAACGATTGAAAAATACCAGGCAGTGTACCGGCAGGTAGGGGCTGCTGTGGAACCAGAACTGCCGGTTGTGGCACCTGAGCAGCCGATGGCCCAAAAATCTTTACCGGAAGCCAAAGTGAAAATACCGGCTGTGCGCGGAAGAAAACCTGCGCAGGCGGTCAAGCCGGCAGAGCCGGTGGTTGTGCCGGAGCAACCCCTGACCCCAAAATCAGCACCGGAGGCCAAATTAAAAACACCGGCCGTGCGCGGAAGAAAACCTGCGCAGACAGTCAAGCCGGCAGAGCCGGTGATTTCAGATAAACCCGAAAAGGTGAAAAAAGCGCCCGTGGCAGCAAGGAAAAAAGCGACGCCAAAAACCGATGAGAAAAAAGATGGCGGCAAGGGCAAGAAGAAATAAAGAATACTAGTATCCTAATCTGAACGCTTCAAACAGTTGATAACCATGATTGTACCAAGTGAAAAAATAGTGGCTCCTGTCCTCGGTATCCTAGTCGCGATTGCATTTGAGGTGCTTTTCTGGGATGTGCAGTACGCCCTGCTTGCCGGTATCATGGCAATTGGTGTTACGAATACTTACACGCTGCTTTCCGAAGCAAAGGAGCACAAAAACCATACGACGAGTACTATTGCGGAGCATATCCGAAAAATTGTGGACGTGTTGAAGATCCAGAATGCGTTTTTCGACGATAAGTGGCTGAACTCGGTCTTTAACGAATTGGTGGAACTGATTAAAACAACGCATCCGCATGACCTCGAACGGGTGAAAGGCGTCATATCGGGTTCGCTGCAAAATTCCAAGGAGGCTATCGGGTCTCCCATGTATTACGAGGAGAAAAACGAACTGGAGCGGATGGTGCATATCAACAGAGCGGTGAGTAATACACAGCAATATGTCTGTGCGGTTACGTTCGATACAAACAACTATTTTGAGAACTTTTGGCAGGGCGTGAACGAGGACTACGTAACGGTAAATCTTGATGCAGCAAAGAGAGGTGTGATGATCGAACGGATTTTTGTGATGTCGGAGGCGGTATTACAACCTAAATCAAAGGATGAAAAAGCAAGGAAATTCCGCGCAATTGTGAATTCCTTGAAAAAAGGCGGAGAAAATATTAAAATTTACGCCGTCCCGCTCGAAAGATTACAGCAGCAGGCTCAAATTAATCCGGTCAGTTTTTTTATTTGCGACGGCGTTATTGCCAGCGAAGCCGGGGACGATAAAGAGTATTTCGGCTACTTTTCATTGAACAGGTCTGATATTGTAGAAAAATTGAGGGACCGTTTTGCAAGCATAAAACTGCTTGCAAAAGAGCTTTAACGATACCAGTTGATTGCAACTCTTATATAAAACGATAAACAATGACCAACACTATGATAAAAATGATAAGCCTTATTTTGGGCGGAGGTGCAGGTTCCCGCCTTTTCCCACTCACGGAACATCGCTCCAAACCGGCTGTTCCGATCGGCGGTAAATATCGGTTGATCGATATCCCCATTTCCAACTGTATCAATTCGGGGGTTAAGCGCATGTTTATTCTGACGCAGTACAATTCTGCCTCGCTCAATGCCCACATCAAGAATACCTACAATTTTGATATTTTTACAAAAGGCTTTGTCGACATTCTCGCTGCAGAGCAGACGCCCGGCAACAAGGAATGGTACCAGGGGACGGCCGATGCCGTACGGCAGAGCCGCCAGCATTACGAACGGCACGACTTTGACTATGTGCTGATCCTGTCGGGCGATCAACTCTACCAGATGGACTTCGAGGCAATGGCCATGCACCATATCGAAAAGGGGGCAGACGTCACAATCGCCTGTCTGCCCGTCGACGCCCGGGATGCTACCGGCTTTGGTATTATGAAAGTCAGTGACAAGGGCTATATCTCCCGCTTTATTGAAAAACCCTCAACAGATGAATTACAGGGGTGGGTGAGCGAAGTCAGCCCGGCGAACAAAAAACGCGGCAAGCATTACCTGGCCTCCATGGGTATCTATATTTTTAACCGCAATGCCATCAAGGATCTGTTCGACCAGTACCCGGAGGCTACGGATTTTGGCAAAGAGATCATTCCGGCCGCTATAAAGGAGGGCAGGAAAGTGTCGGCCTATCAATACGAAGGCTACTGGACGGATATCGGAACGATCCATTCGTTCTTTGAAGCAAATATCGAACTGACCGATCATATTCCGTCGTTCAACCTGTTCGATACGCGTTCGCAAATCTATACACGCGGCCGTATGTTGCCTCCCGCCAAATTTTACGGCGGTACGCAGGTCAACCGGGCATTGGTAGCCGAAGGCTCCATTGTACACGCACGCCTGATCGAAGGCTCCATCATCGGTATTCGTTCGCGGATCGGTGAAAACACAGTAATCAAGGATGCCATTATGATGGGTAACGACAGTTACCAGACGCTGCAGGAGATTGCACTGAACTCCGATGAAGTGCCTAAGGGCGTCGGCCATTACTGCCATATCGAACATGCTATCCTGGATAAGGATTGCCGTATCGGGAACAATGTAGTCATCAAGGGCGGCAGCCACCTGCCCGATATCGACGCCGACGGTTATTGTATCCGCGACGGGGTAGTGGTGGTGAAAAAGGGCGCTGTAATAGCCGAGGGCACCCGAATTATGTAAGAGACCTGAGGATGGGGCCGCATTTTTCCGGCCCTATTCTTCTTTAAACGGGTGCCGGGGATGCCATTCTTCTACCGGTTTAAGGTAGTCGAGCACCGTCTCGGTGAATTTATTGGCCAGTGGGTTCTGGTGCCGCAGGTAACACCAAAGGTCGTGTGCCACAGCGCCCACCGAGCTCTTGATTTCCAGAGCGGTGCGGGCAAATACCACACTGTGGCAATTGGACTCCAGACCGATTCGCACGATGTCGTAGAGTATGTTCAGGTACAACTGGCGGTCGTGGTTGTGGTCCTTGTCGTAACCGAGGAAGTGGGCTTCCAGTTCATCAAAGTTTTTGATGGTGGTGTAAAATGCCAGTAATTGGCCGTCGAGGTAATAGGCAAACATCCGGAAATGTTCGCCAAAATCGTGTTTAAGTGCCAACAGGTAGTTCTCGTTCAGGTCTACCATATTGAACCCCGCGTTGTTGGCTATTTCACGGTACAGGGCGTAGATACGCGGCAGTTCCCGCTGTATTTCTACCATGCTCATCTCGCGTTTTTCAACCCCGTCCAGTTTTTTAAAGGCCCTTTTGGCCCTGGTGCGGTATTTGGTCGACATGGCAGACAGGTAGTCGTCAAAACCCGAATAAGGCAGGTGCAGCACCATGTTGGGCTGTATATCGAACTCTACAAAACCTTTCCGGACAAGCGACATTCCCTGATCCCTGTTCTCCGGAGCCAGGTCCTTGACAAGGATGACCGGCATTTTTACTTTTTCCCGGCCCATAATCGCCACTACCTCTGTCAGGGCTTTTTCCAGACTTTCAATGGCTTCACCCGGGGCGACTTTCTCTGAGTCGAACCAGTAGCCATGCTCGCCGGTAAGCAACATGTTTCCGCAAATCAGGATATCGGCTGCGGCCATGCTCGCTACGCGGCGTTTGAACCAGTTGGCTACGGCGCCGAAAAAGCAGGGATCCTTTGTCTGGGTTTCCAGGTCGTTGATGTTATCGTCGCCCTTGAAATATTTGATCTGGCAGAGCGCCACGCCAACGGGAATATTGCCTTTGTAAAAAACAAGGTACCCGAACCGCATGCCGTGGGGAGGATTGTGCTCGAGGATGGAAAGATACTTCCGTTGCAGAAACAGATCGGTGGGTGGTGCGGCAGCATCCCAGTCGCGGCCGGCCGCTTCTACAGAGCGAAAAAAACTGTAACGC
Organism: uncultured Bacteroidota bacterium; assembly: GCA_937861115.1. GTDB lineage: Bacteria > Bacteroidota > Bacteroidia > Chitinophagales > Saprospiraceae > M3007. The sequence goes on from CALMBD010000083.1 coordinate 44,616, forward strand.
AGCGGTTCTGTCGATTTGGCGGAAACTTCCGCAGGAGAAGTAGCAATGTGCATGCCGTAAAACTTTTTGTCTGTCAGACAAAGAAACGCGTTGTCGGCAAAATGGTTGTTTTCATTAGACCAACTGCCATTTTTTAACTTCTTAATGGGACGCTCACAATTCGACGAGTGCCTGCTCCAGGTCTTCCCAGAGCCACTCGGGATCTTCCAGGCCGATATAGAAACGGACAAAGGTCCAGGGCAGCGAGGCGTTGGGCTTTCCCGGGATATTGTAGAACCCGATGGTTGGAATGATCAGCGACTCGTGGCCTCCCCAACTGACGGCCATCAGGAATCGCTCGAGCCGGTGTATGAAAGCCTCCATTTTTTCCATGGAGTCGGTTTTGAACTGTACTGAAAATAGCCCGCCGCAGCCGCGCATCTGCCGTTTTGCAAGTTCCAGTTGCGGAAAATCGCGGTGAAACGGATACCAGATATGTTCCACTTTCGGGTGCCGGTCCAGTTTGTCAATCAGCCAGCGCGCACTGTCGTCGCTCCTTTGCAGGCGAAGCGGCAGGGTGCGCAGGCCCCTGGTGACCAGTGCTGCGTCATGCGGGCTCAAAATGCCGCCCAGGGTCATCAGTTCCGATTCAAATATTTTCCTGACCATCTCGCTGCCGGCACACAACACGCCCACCACCACATCTGAATGGCCGTTGAGGTACTTGGTGCCGGAGTGTACCACGATATCGATGCCGAATGCTGCGGGATTCTGATAAAGAGGCGAACAGTACGAGTTGTCAATAATGGTAACGAGACCGTGCGTTTTGGCCAGTTCTGCACAGGCTTGCAGGTCCTGGCATTCGAAGGTCATGGTATTCGGGCTCTCCAGGTACAGGATGCGGGTATTGGGACGGATGGCCGCCTCGATATTGCGGATGTCGGTACCGTCGACAAACGTGTGTTCAACGCCAAAACGCGGCAAAAACTTGCGCAGCAGCGCTGAGGTCCAGGAATACGGCGATTTTTGGCAGACAATATGCTCACCTGCCGATATGTTGCCGATGACCGCGGCAGCAACAGCCCCGGCGCCGCTGGAAAACACCAGCGCATCTTCCGTCCCTTCCAGCGCGGCGAGTTTTTTTCTAAGAATCTCTACGGTGGGGTTGTTGCCCCGGGAATAGACGTGGTGCGCCAGTTCGTCGGAAAAAGCCGCGCGGAAAGCCGCCAGGTCGGGGAAGGCAAAATTGCTCGATTGAATAACCGGAGGCGAGATCGCATGAAAATACTGCTCCCGATCTTCACCCAGGTGGGTTAAGATATCACTCAAGGCATGCCTGTGGTCCATAGTCTCTGGTTTCGGGGTGTCCGTTTTGAGCGAATTATTGTTGACCTGCACTGTCCTGACAGTTAAAATAATGGTGAAACAAAATGATGCCCTTGCTACTGCGCCTAGTCTTTCCCTTTCTTGCGCTTCTTTTTCCCTTTCACGAGTTTCATCTCTTTGGTCAGGTATCCGGCCTCTCCGAATTTGTCCATAATAAAGAGCACATATCGGATGTCTACCATGATGTTGCGGCAAATAGCGGGATCGTAATTCAGGTCGCTCATGGTGCCTTCCCATACGCGGTCGAAATTCAGTCCGACGAGGTTGCCGTAAGCATCCAGGGCAGGGCTGCCTGAATTGCCGCCGGTGGTATGGTTGGTGCCGATAAACCCGACCGGCATCCGCCCGTTGGCATCGGCATATTGACCGTAGTTCTTCGATTTCCAGAGTTCGATGAGTTTTTTCGGGACGTCGAATTCGTAATCACCGGGGATATATTTTTCCATAACACCCTCGAGGTAGGTGTGTTCCTTGTATTCGACGGCGTCGCGCGGGGAGTAGTCATCTACTTTGCCATAGGTAAGGCGCAGGGTGCTGTTGGCGTCGGGGAAAAAACGTTTTTCCCTGAATACCTCCATTTGAGCGGCCATGTACTGGCGCTGCAGGAGGTTGATTTGCGGTTGCAATTCCTGGAGTTTGGGCTGAATATGTTCCTGGTAAGCGTCGTTGAGTGTTTTCCAGAAAGTGAAAGCCGGGTCATTTTGCAGGGTTTGGGCGATTTTTTCGGGGTTTTCCTGCAGCAGGGCGTTCATTTTGCCCTTGTCAGCCAGCATACTGTTTTTGAAAATATAGTTGGCCAGACCCGTGTAGCCGTTGTGTTGTTCCGCCATGGTACGCACGAAGGCTCCGCCCCATTCTGCACGGACATTGAGGGCATAGAGTTCCATCAGTCCTGCAAAAACCGCTTCATCAACTTCAGGGTGGTAGCCCGCGTAAAAATCGTCGAGTTTGGCAGCCATTTCGGGCTTTTTACCGGCGAAAAAATCAGCGCCGTTCTTGTCAAACGTTTCGATCCATCCGCGCATCCCCGCCGCAAGTCCGAGTATTTCACTGTTGCGGATGCACGCTTCGAAATAATAATCGCGTGTCAGGGCATACGGTTCGATGTCCTGGTACAACTGGCGGAGGCGGGGCAACAGGTTGGTGTACTTGTACCTGAAATCGACATTCAGGGCTACCCGACGGGTAAATTCCGTTTCGTAGTCGCGTTTTTTATCGTAGGCCTTGAACGTTTGAAGCCCTTGCATCTCGCCCAGCCACTTTTTCCATCCGTTTGCGATCGTACTGTATTTGGCAATATAATCGATCTTCACAGCCGGGTCCTTGCGCAGAAACCCGTCCATAATCTTCAGTGCCCGGTCGCGAATCGCCACCTTGGCGGGGTCGAGCACCTCGCCGGTCTGCCGGACGGCTGCTTCGGTCAGGTATTCGTCTGTGCGTCCCGGGAAGCCATAGACCATTGTGAAGTCTCCTTCCTCCACGCCGTCGAGCGAGATGGCCAGAAATTTTTTGGGCTGAAAAGGCTTGTTTTCCTTTGAATAGGCTGCAGGGCGATTGTCTTTATCGGCATACACCCGGAACATGGAGAAGTCGCCGGTATGTCTGGGCCAAACCCAGTTGTCCGTGTCGGCGCCGAATTTGCCGATGCTGCTGGGCGGTGCGCCCACGAAGCGCACGTCTTTGAATGTTTGGGTGACAAACAGGTAGTACTGGTTGCCGTTATAAAATGGCCGGATCTGGATGTCTTCCCATTTTTCTTTTTTGGCATTGGCCCTTATCTGCGCGAGGTTTTTGTCTATCAGCGCCTGGCGGTCCCGTTCAGCCATGCTTTCCGTAACGCCTTGCATGGCCAATGCGGTGACGTCCTCCATTCGCGTAATGAACAGGGCGGTGACGCCCTCTGCAGGTAACTCTTCGTTGCGGTTTTTTGCCCAGTACCCGTCTTCAAGGTAATTGTGTTCGAGGGTGCTGAGTTGCTGGATGGCATCAAAACCACAGTGGTGGTTGGTGAGCAGGAGGCCTTCAGGAGAGATCATTTCGCCGGTGCAACCGCCGTCGAACTGGCAGATGGCGTCCTTCAGACTTGGCTGGGATATGGCGTATATATCATCGGCCTTGATCTTCAGACCGAGCGACTTCATGTCTTTCTCGTTCTGTTTTTCGAGGTGAAGGGGTATCCACATGCCACCCTGGGCATCCAGGAAGAAGGGGATGAACAGGAGTATCCAGAGCGTTTTTTTCATGCCAGTCATTTTTAAAGGTGCAGCATTTGGGTGGGAATGCAGGGCGCGCTAATTTATTGTTTTTTATTTGGAACAGACCTTTTTGGTCACTACAGGCGTCGGCAGAGGAATGCCGGGAAGAAAGGCTGCCGGTGTAAAGCGGTATTCCGGCAAGTAAATTGGAGCGGGTAATAAGTGTAAGGCAGGATATGGTGCGATCCGTTGGAGGAGGATTTTTGAGGCGCCACCGGCATGCATACAGCGGATGGCGCCTCAAAAAACTGCACCTGAAAAATACCCGGAATCAGAGTACTTTCAGCAATTCCTCTTCGAGGTTGTCGCGCGGGTTAATGGCAACAATCTTGCCGTCGCGCCCGATGAGGAAAGTTTTCGGAATGGAACGCACGCCGTACGTCGCTGCGGGTGCACTGTTCCAATATTGCAGATCGCTGACGTGGTTGTCCCAGATGAGGCCATCCTTTGAAATGGCGTCGACCCAGCGGTCTTTGCCGTCCTGTTTGTCGAGCGAAACGCTGAATACGTCAAAACCTTTGCCCTTGTATTTGTTGTACACTTCCACTACATGGGGGTTGGCCCTTCTGCAGGGGCCGCACCAGGAGGCCCAGAAGTCGAGCAGGACAATTTTGCCTTTGAGCGACGACAGCGAACGCGTTTTTCCGTCGGGGCCGGGCAGGCTGATATCCGGAGCAGGCATACCCACTTTGATGGTTTCGCCGGCTTGTTGTTGCGCCTGCTGAGCGATCTGACTTTGAAGCGAAGTAATCATGTTGGCATAGTCGGTCGCGTACTTGGAGCCCGGCATGTATTCGTTCAGCGCTGCCGAGGCCGACTTGAAGTCGTCGAGATAGGTGCCTGCATTGTTGCCGAGCAGCGAAGAGGTCAGGATGGCTTTCATCAGCGGATTGCAACCCTTGGCGATGGTGGCGCGGGCTTCTTCCGGACTTTTCAACTGATTTTTCAGGACACTATTGATGATATCAGCGTAACAGGTGAACGTCTCCGAGCCGGTCACCTGGACGTTGAGTTGGTCAATGGTGTTCAGGTCGGCTTTGATATCAATGTCCTTTTCAGTGCCGTCAAGGATGAAAAACAGGCGTTTGGCGCCGATGGTCATCCGATAGAGCCCCTGTTCGGGCGCTTTTTCCTGTTTGATCTCAAAAGCACCGTTGGCATCGCAGGTTGCGCGCCCGAGGGCAGTGTTGGTGCGGTCGAAATGGGCCTGTTCAAGCAATACCTGGAGGTTTGCCGCGCCGTTAATGGTGCCTTTAAGGGTGTAGCCGCTTTGTCCGTTGCAGGCGTAAAAAATCGCCATGACGGGTAGCATGAAAAGCACGAGTGATTTTATTTTTTTCATAAAAAATTGATTTTGCCTATTGTTGAAAATTGAGTCGACATATCGCTGTCAGTTTTGCATCACGTTTTCCAGGACGTTTTCATAGGTGCGTTTCCAATCCGAAACGTTGCCCCAGTCTTCCCCGTCAATGTTCACTTTTCTGCCAGTTACCGTCCCCAGTACCTCGAATGGCGCGTTTTCCGCCTTTAAAAAACGTTCGAATGCCTCAAGTTGTTCTGCACCCACGCTGACAATTATCCGGCTTTGCGCTTCTCCGAACAACCATGCATCCTTGCGTATACCTGTATTGCTGCGCACCTGAAAGCCCAGTTCGCGAGGCATGGCGCTTTCGACAAGCGCCGCAAATATCCCCCCATCAGAAACGTCGTGCGCCGATCGGATCATCTGCTGCCGAATGGCTTTCTGAACAACCTTCTGGATGAAATATTCTTCTTCCAGGTCAAAATAGGGACAGTTGCTGTATTCCAGGTGCAATACGGTGCGGAGGTATTCGCTGCTGCCCAGATCGTCGCGGCTCGTACCTATGAGGATGATACTATCGCCTTCGCTTTTGAAGTCGAGCGTCATAAAGCGTTCGTAATCATCCAGCAAACCCAGCATGCCGATGGTGGGGGTGGGGTAGACCGGGACGACCTTGCCCTGGTGGGCGTATTGGTTGTAAAAACTCACATTGCCGCCCGTAACCGGCGTTTCGAATTTTCTGCAGGCATCGCCCATGCCGCGGATGGCCTGTGCAAACTGGTAATAGACTTCCGGGTTGTACGGGTTGCCGAAGTTCAGGCAGTTGGTGATGGCAACCGGCTCGCCGCCGGCACAGACGATATTTCTCGCTGCTTCTGCCACGGCGATCATGCCACCTTTGTAGGGGTCGGCGAAGACGTAGGCTGAATTGCAATCTGTTGTCAGCGCAAGGGCCTTTCTGGTGCCTTTTACATAGACGACTGCGGCGTCGCTGGGCCGGTTTGTAGTTACGGTGCCTGTTCGGACCATGGAGTCGTACTGCTGGGTGATCCAGTTTTTAGAGGCGAGGTTTGGCGAGTTCCAGAGTTTTCTGGCTGCCGAAATGTAGTCGGCAGGCAATGCAACCTGCCCGATGTCGAATTTGCGGATTTCCGCCAGGTATTCCGGTTCCTGCTGCTCCCGCACATATACCGGTGCGCCGCCGCCCAGCACAAGCGTTTCTGCAGGTACATCCGCTACCTTTTCTCCGTGGTAAAAGTATTCGAGGCGGCCGCCCTCGGTCGTTTCACCGATGTGTTCGCAGGGGAGGTCCCACTTGTCAAACACTGCCCTGATCTCTGATTCGCGTCCGGGTTTACACACGATCAGCATACGTTCCTGGCTCTCCGAGAGCAGTATCTCCCAGTCTTTCATATTGGCCTGACGGGTAGGCACCTTGTCGAGGTCGATCCGCATGCCGCAACCTGCCTTTGCGCTCATTTCGGAGGTGGAGCAGGTGATGCCTGCCGCGCCCATATCCTGCATGCCCACGATGGCATCTGTTTGAATGGCCTCAAGCGACGCCTCCAACAGCAGTTTTTCCTGAAAAGGGTCGCCAACCTGAACGGCAGGCAGGTCTTCGTGCGAGTCCTCGGAAAGATCGGCGCTGGCGAACGTCGCGCCGTGGATGCCGTCTTTACCCGTTGCCGAACCGACAATAAAGACCGGATTGCCGGGACCGCCGGCCGTTGCGCTTACCGTTTCGCCGGCCTTGACAATACCGGCAGACATGGCGTTGACCAAAATATCGTGGTTGTAGCAAGGCATAAAATACACCTCGCCGCCAACAGTAGGTACGCCAAAGCAGTTGCCGTAATCGCCAATGCCCTTCACCACGCCGGCGATGAGCCGTTTCATGTGCGGGGTCTTCGGCTCGCCGAAGCGCAGGCTGTTCAGTGCGGCGATGGGCCGTGCGCCCATGGTAAAAATATCGCGGTGGATGCCACCCACACCTGTTGCCGCGCCCTGATAAGGCTCGATGGCCGAAGGGTGGTTGTGGCTCTCGATCTTGAATGCGCAGCCGAGGCCGTCGCCAATATCGACCAGGCCGGCGTTTTCTTCTCCGGCGCCGACCAGCAGGCGTTTGCCGCTCCTGGGCAGCGTTTTGAGTTGGAGGATGGAGTTTTTGTAGGAACAGTGTTCGCTCCACATGACCGAATAGATACTGAGCTCGGTAAAATTGGGCGCTCTGCCTAAAATTTCGGTGATCTTTTCAAATTCATCGGCGGTCAGGCCGAGGTTTTTTGCGATTTCGACGGTGGACTCCATATTTGAGCAGCTGAGAGGACGTGATCAGGTAAGCAGGAAAATTGAGGTGCAAAGGTAAAAAGACCCCGGATTGGGAAGTTGTTCTGAATAAAAAAACCTCCGACGATTGCTCGCCGGAGGTTTTTGCATAGTATGAATTCAAAATGTCGGATCGCTTACGCGACTTTGACATCAACTGCGTTCATGCCTTTTTTGCCGCGTTCAGTGGTGTAAGTGACTTTGTCACCTTCGCGAATGTTGTCGATCAGACCACTGACGTGGACGAAAATTTCCTCGTTTGAGGAGTTGTCAACGATGAAGCCAAAACCTTTGGACTCATTGAAGAACTTTACTGTTCCTGTGTACATTGAAAAAAATTGAAATAAGTGATAGTGGCAACGTGCCGCTGCAAAGGTGCGGGTATTTTTTATAAAAAATTGATTTTCAATAAATTTTACTAAAAATTAACTTTTGTGTTGCCCAAAAACTACGATTCTGACGCTTTTTCAAGCAATGCCATAAAGAATCCGTCGAATCCGTCGTCCTGGGGCAGTATCCTTTTTTCATCGACAAGCCGGAAGGATTTACCTGCCTCGCTGTCGAGGAATTGCCGGACCTGCGCTTCGTTTTCCGAAGGAAGTATGCTGCAGGTGGCGTACACCAGACGCCCGCCCGCCTTAACAATAGGACTATAGGATTGCAGAATCTCCTGCTGCACCGCCTGCAGGTTGCGGATGGCCCCGGGTTGTAGTTTCCACTTGGAATCAGGGTTGCGGCGCAACACACCGAGGCCGCTGCAGGGCACATCAAGCAGAAGCCTGTCGGCGCTTCCATATAGGCGCTTGATCACTTTACGGTTTTCAATCGGCCGTGTTTCAATGTTGGTAGCGCCGGCACGACGCGCGCGCTGCCGCAGTTCGTCCAGTTTCCAGCCAAAGGTGTCGAGTGCGATCAGGCTGCCGCGGTTCTGGAGCAGTGCGGCCAGGTGCAGCGTTTTGCCGCCGCCGCCAGCGCAGGCATCTACTACCCGCATACCGGGTTCGGGTGCCAAAAAGGGCGCAACCAGCTGGCTGCTGTAGTCCTGCACCTCAAAAAGGCCGGCCTTAAAAGCCCTGGTTTGAAATACATTCTGCCGGCGGGTGAGCACCAAAGCGTCGCCCTGGCCGACGGATTTTGTGTCCACGCTTTCAGCGCGCAGTGCGTCTTGCAGCGCAGCGCGGTCTGTTTTGAGTCGGTTGGCGCGCAACACTACCTGAGCAGGCCGGTTGAGCCAGGTAAGGGTTTCATCCCAAAGTACACCGAGTTCCAGACTGCCCATGTCATCGAGCCAGTCGGGAATGCTCTCGCGAAAGGGCCTGCCGGCGCTTAACTCCCCGGCCCTTGCCAGGATATCCCCGGCATTCAGGTCGCGAAACTCCCTCCATTCGGGCAATGCAGCGCCCGCATTTCCGGATACCAGCAGGTGAATACCGGCGATTTTCCAGAAGTCGTCCTCGTTCTCGGGCATTTTACCGAGTAATTCCGCATACAGGCGATAATACCGCACTGCTTCATAGGTCGTTTCGGCGATGAATGCCCGGTCGCGGCTTCCCGCTTTGGGGCTGTGGCGCAGGGTGTATTCGATTACCTTGTCGGCATGGCGGTCTTCCCGGAAAATAGCGTACAGGGCCTGCGCGACGGCACGGACGAGCAGGGGCTGTAGTTTATGATGGTCTGTTTTGTGCAAAATCGGACGGATGTTTCCGTTCCGTACTCCTGAAAGCGAATACGGGCCGGCACTCAATTCTTGTGTATGATCAGGCCGTTTAGCAGCAATTCAAAATCGGGTTTGAATTCATCGAACAGGCTCTGGGTAGTATAGGTGATAAACTGCCAGCTTCCCGAGGCATTGCTGTAATAATAGCCAAAGTATTTAAACTTCATGCCGCTGACGGCTCCTTCCATTTCGAGGCAAAGCATTTTCCTGCCGTTAACGGTCCGGAGCTCCTGATTGGTCAACTGGATGTTCGGATCGGCGCTTCTGGCATTGATGAGCGCGGCTTCCCGCAATACCTGGAGCGGCAACTCGACCGGTTCGTAAATGACCATACCGAAGCCTCCCGGCTTCTTCGTCTTAAACGCCATTTTGGCGTCTTCGTTCAGACGGCCCGAAGGGGTGCGCTGCCATTTTTTATCTTCGTACCAGACCTCGTAGGCGCCCGATTCGTCTTTGACCGTCTGCGGAGAGGTGGCCGGCTTGTTAAATGTGCCCGGATTGTACCAAAGTGAATCAATGGGCGGCAATCCCGAAGGGTCTTCTTTCGAGTCGCTTTGGTATTCCCAGGTGCCGTCGTCGTACAAAATAACGGTGTCGCCCGCGGCTGTGTACGCCTCGGTTTGGGCGTTCAATATTCCAAGGAAGCCCAAAAATAAAGGCAGAAAGATGGAGCGGATGGTGAGCGGGGTATTCATGATCTTGGGTGTGGTAAGGTGATAGGTTTTTTAATCCATGTAGCCTGCAAAGGTAGTGTAAACGGGTCTTTCATGCCATATCCACAAAAAAATCCTGTCAGCCGACTACAATAAACTAATATTGCGTCCAGGCTGTCACCTTGAATCAATTCTTTCAGGTCATGCATCTTCGCCAGGCAATCCTGATCACCGACCAGCATACCCATACCCTGCAAGCGGGGAAGTCCAATTCGTTCGACGAAATTTTCGCCGACTTCCAGATCCAGGACTCGTATGGCGGAACGCGCTATTCCGTATTTCTGCATCCCAAACACGATGTGACGATCCGTCGCCTCGAACTTCAGTTTCACCTTCCTGAGGCGCAGTCCGGCTCTTTTTTTGCCAACGGCTTCCAGTCGTGGAGCGAAAGCAGGCTGTTGGGCCCGGATGAGTACTATCCGCCGTTGCGCGCCGTTGCCCGCAGGTTTATGGGTTACTATGGCGACGAGCACATCCCCGGCATCCCCCGCAAAAAAGGCTGGCAGCACTCCTGGACATACACCTATGTAAACCGTAACCCCGTTTCACACCCCGGGGAGCAGGGCCCTGTCGTGCACTTTTTCGCCTCTCTCAACGAGAGCACGGGATTTACCCTGTTTTTATTCGACCGGACCAATAATCTTCTCACGGTTCGCAAGGACATGGACGGGTTAAAACTTGCCCATTCGTTTCCGGCACTGGATTTCTGGGCGGGGGAGGGGCCTTTGCCGGAAGTGTTCGACCTTTGGCGCCGGTTGATGGACATCGAGCCGCCGGCTGCTGCTCCTGCCATCGGATGGACGAGTTGGTACCGCCATTTTACCCGTATTTCCGAAGCAGTGCTGCTGTACGATCTCGAAGCGTTTGCCTCGTTGTGCGACCCCGGCGACCAAGAAGAGCAGGTTGCCGAAACCCAACCCTTGCGCAGGGTTAATGAGAAGGTGTACTTCCAGATCGACGACGGGTGGCAGACCAGGGTGGGCGACTGGCTTTCCGTGAAGCCGGAATTCCCAAAAGGCATGGGATTTATGGCCGGAAAAATCAGGGAAAAGGCGATGTCGCCGGGAATATGGCTTGCGCCGTTTGTGGCGGCCCATGACTCGGCGGTGGTGCGCGCGCACCCGGACTGGCTGTTGCGGGATAAAACGGGCAGGCCGTTGAAAGTCGGCTGGAACCCGATGTGGGGAGGCTGGTACTTTGCCCTCGATTTTTACAATAACGATGTGCGCAACCACCTCGGCGGCGTATTTCACCTGATACTCGAACAGTGGGGATACGATCTGGTCAAACTCGACTTCCTGTTTGCCGTATGCCTGTCGCCTCCTGCCGGGAAAACCCGCGGACAGGTGATGAGCGAGGCCATGGAATTTCTTCGGAAACTGGCGGGGCGGAAGCAAATACTGGCCTGTGGCGTACCGCTGGGGGCTGCAGCAGGCCAGGCTGACTACTGCAGGATCGGCGGTGACATTCACCTGTCGTGGGAACACCGGCTGCTGGCCTTCCTGCACATGCGGGAGCGGGTAAGCACGCTATCGGCGCTGCGCAGTACGCTGGGCCGCTGGCAACTGAACGGCCGCTTTTTTCACAACGACCCCGATGTGTTTATCCTGCGCGACGAAAACCAGCATCTTACGCAGGCGCAGCAGCAAACAGTGCTGACTATCAATGTATTATTAGGCAATCTGTTGTTTACTTCCGACGATGCAGGCCGGTATTCACCGGAACAAAAATCTGAACTGGAGTCGGCATTCGACCTGCGCGGCAGCACGGTGTCTGTTGTGCGTGAAGTGGATAAAGATGTTTATCAGATCGTGTTTGCCAATAGCGGGGAGCACTATGTCGCTTGCTGTAACCTGAACGCCCGTCCGGCCCGGGCGCCAATACAAAATGGCCGGGTGGAACTCCAGCCATTTGAGACGGTTGTTTTGAAGGGATAACCTGCTGCGCCGGTGATGTATTCAGTTCCAGCTGATCATGTCGGGCATGTCGGCAATGACCTCGTAGATATCGCCCTTGTTGTACATGATCTGGCTCCAGAGTTTGTTCGGCTTCGTTTTAAAAACATAGTTGGCGTCCATCGGTGCGGTCATCCACGAGCCGTATTCCATTTCCTCCCCCAACTGTCCGCCCGACCAACCCGAATAGCCGACGAAAAAACGGATATTGGATGAATCGATGAGGCCGCTGGTAATGAGAAACTTTAACTTTTCAAAGTCGCCGCCCCACCATACGCCTTCCGAAATTTTTACGCTTTCCTCGAGCAGGTCGCCAATGTTGTGTACATAATGGAGGGTGTCCGTTTGTACCGGTCCCCCGTAAAAAACCTCGGCATCAAACTTGGGGAATTCGCTCATCAGCTCATTCACACCCATATCGATGCTTTTATTCAGGATAAATCCGATCGTCCCCTCGTCGTGGTGCTCGCACAGCAACACAACGGCGCGGCGAAAATACGGGTCCTGCATAAATGGTTCAGCCAGAAGAATCTGACCAGTTCTGATCAATGATTTTGCTGCCATGATTAAAAACGACGATCCAGTTCGTCAGGGACGAAAGTAGGAGGCAATCCAATAAAGCGCAATAGGTGGTGAAATAATTTTGGCACGCCCGTCGATTTTACAGGGCATCGGTGGCCACATCCCTGCTGATTCTTTTGATCAGACCCCTCAAAACTGCGCCCGAGCCACCCACTTCGATGAATTCGGTGATGCCGTCAGCCAGCATGTTTTCCACGGTCTGAGTCCAGCGCACCGGCGCCGTGAGTTGTGCGATCAGGTTTTTGCGAATGTTTTCAGGTTCGGTTACCGCTTTGGCATGCACGTTCTGGTAAACCGGACAAACCGGCGTGGAGAAGTTGGTGGCATTAATGGCCTTTTCCAGTTCATCCTGCGCGGGCTGCATGAGGGGAGAATGAAAAGCGCCGCCTACGGGCAGCACCACCACGCGCTTGGCGCCTGCTTCGGTGAGCCTGGTTACCGCCAGTTCAATGCCTTTTCTGGAGCCTGAAATGACGAGTTGACCCGGTGAGTTATAGTTGGCCGGCACAACTATTTCATGGTCAATCGATTTCAATGTCTGCTCGACTACGGCATCGTCCAGGCCCAGCACGGCAGCCATGGTGCTCTCGGTCAGTTCGCAGGCTTTTTGCATGGCAAAAGCCCGCTGGCTGACCAGTCTGAGGGCATCTTCAAAGGAAAGAGCGCCGGCGGCGGCGAGGGCGGTAAACTCTCCGAGGGAGTGACCGGCCACTGCATCGGGTGTGAAAGAGGCTCCTGCGATCTTCGCCCGTACGATACTTTCCAAAAACACGGCCGGCTGGGTGACCTTTGTTTGGGTCAGGTCTTCTTTTGTGCCGCCGAACATGACGTCTGTGATGCGCCATCCAAGTATTTCATTGGCTTGCTCAAAAAGGGCTTTGGCTTGCGGATTGGTTTCGTAGAGTTCCTTTCCCATTCCTTCAAATTGTGATCCCTGTCCAGGAAAAACGTATGCCTTCATACCGAGTGGATTTGTAATGTGGAAAAGCGACCCCGATGGCCGCATGGATTGCAGGGGCGAAAGTAAGCACTATAATTCCAAGATCAACCATCCTGCCGTGCGGTCCGTTCACAAAAACATCTGCTTCAGGGCCTGCCAGAGTTGGCCCTTTTTATTTTTATCCGGCTCCAGTATCGACAGGGCATCGGCAAAAAGCCAGGTGACGTTGTAAAACGTAAGCGACTGATACAGCGGCGCTTCGATGGCTAAACCGAGCCTCGACGGGGGCAGGCCGAAAACCAAAACGCAGGCAGGCTGTTTGTTTTTTAATGCATCGACAAAAGAAAACGCTTCCGATTCCTGAATCTCGGCAAACAACGTATCTTTATCCAGATCAAGTTGAACCGCCGACAATACCTTTGAAAGAAATGCTCGATTGCCCGTAGCCTGCGGCTCTTCAAGTGCAAGAATATAAACCGAACGCGCGAAGTTTCCCTGTGCTGATTTGGGTTCGCATGGTTCGGGCGCCAGGAAGAGTAAATCGTCTGATGGGAACATTTTTTAGATTTCGTCTATATTGTGTTCAGGGTATAAAAAACAACCCGGAAAACAGGTGAAAAAATTTTTCATCAAAAATATCCTGCATGGGCGGATTTTAATTCTGTTTTATCCCGGGGAGGCTGGATCATTTTGGAATAAAATTTTTAATTTTGCCCTAAAGATAAATATCTTTGCACCATCCAATCAAAAGTTCTTCCACTGTCAACATCCCTTAATTATGGCTGGAAAATATCCGATCAAAGTTACCCCCGTTGCCAAGTCCCGTGTCAACACGGTTGATTTTCAAAACATTCCATTCGGCAAGGTAATATCCGATCATATGTTCATTGCGGACTATGACGGAGAAAAATGGGTCAACCCCCGTATCGTACCTTTCCAGAACCTGGATATTTCCCCTGCCAATCTGGCCCTGCATTACGGACAAAGTATTTTCGAAGGATTAAAGGCTACCAAGATTAAGGGCGAACCTGTGCTGTTTCGTGCAGACATGCACGCCCGGCGCCTGAATGTTTCTGCCGAACGGATGTGCATGCCGGAATTGCCGGAGGATTTGTTCATGGAAGGGCTGAAAATGTTGGTCGACCTCGACAAAAACTGGATTCCGGACGAAGAAGACCACGCCCTGTATATCAGGCCGATGATGTTTGCCACCGACGAGTACTTCGGGGTCCATGCATCCGAACAATATCGCTTCCTCATCTTTACCGGCCCGGTTGGACCCTATTATCCGAAACCGGTTAAACTGTGGGTAGAAGAAGTATTCACCCGCGCCGCCCAGGGCGGGGTAGGTGAGGCAAAATGTGCCGGCAACTACGGTTCCTCGCTGTTGCCCGCTGTGCGCGCCAAGAAAAACGGCTACGACCAGGTTATGTGGATGGACGCCGTGGAGAAAAAATATGTACAGGAGGTTGGTACCATGAATCTGTTCTTCGTTATGGACGGCAAGGTCATCACCCCCGCAACCACCGGCACCATCCTCCGTGGTGTCACCCGCGACAGTTTTATTACCCTCTTGAAGGAATGGGGCTATACTGTTGAAGATCGACTCATCAGTATCGCTGAAATCGCCGACGCTTACTGGCGCGGTACCCTGCAGGAATGCTTCGGCGCCGGCACGGCAGCGGTAGTGAGCCATGTCAGCGAGATCACGTGGCGCGACCGCAAACTCGAACTGACCCCTGTTGATGAGCAGCACCGCCCCGTCGGTATGCGGTTGAAGAAGTATATCAACCGCCTGCGTATGGGACTTGAAAACGACCACCACAACTGGATACAGTTTTGTTCCAACTCCGGGGTGGCTGAACTCTTGCCCAAAGTAGAAGAGATGGAAACGGTATAGTATTGCCGTTTTACAAATACAACAGCCCGCCGCGCTTGATGCACGGCGGGCTGCTTTGTTTTTGTTTAACCCCGGCTGCGTTCGCTTTAAAATGCCGGCGCCACAGGCTTGTTACCCAAAATGCCCTCTATCCGCTCATTCACTTCGGCGGTAAGCAGGGGCAGGACTTCCAGACTGTCGAGCGTCTCCTTCAGTTGCTCCGGTTTCGAAGCGCCTAAAATGGCGGTACTGACGTTCGGATTCTGGATACACCAGGCAATAGCCAGTTTGGGCAGGGTAGTACCCATTGCACGGGCAAGGTCGTTCAGGTGATGCACCTTTTCCATATGCTCCGGTTTGAGGCTGCGCTCCTTCAGCCAGTCAAAGCCTTCCAAGCCCAAGCGGGTATCCTTCGGAAACTTGTCCAGGTACTTCTCTGTCAGCACACCCGAGGACAAGGGCGACCAGATAGTGGTGCCGAGCCCCGGATTTTTGTAAATCTGGGCGTACTCCACCTCTACCTTTTCCCGGTAAAACATGTTGTACTGCGGTTGTTCCATGACGGGGCCGATCAGATGATTCTCCCGCGCGACCATGTGCGCTTCCATGATTTCCTGGGCGCTCCATTCCGAAGTACCCCAGTACAGGATTTTACCCTGGGCGATCAGGTGATTCATGGCCCATACCGTCTCTTCGATCGGTGTGTTTTTGTCGGGCCGGTGGCAGAAGTACAGGTCGATGTAGTCTACCTGGAGCCGGCGCAGGCTGGCGTGGCAGGCTTCAAAGATATGCTTGCGGCTCAATCCGGTCTGGTTGGGTTTTTTACCGCCGTCGCCAAAAAAAACTTTCGACGACACCAGCCATGAACTGCGCTCCCAGTTCATTTTTTTCAGGATATTACCCATCACGGTCTCGCTTTGGCCACGGGCGTATATCTCGGCGTTGTCAAAGAAGTTGATCCCGCCATCATAGGCTGTGGACATGAGTTTCTCAGCAGTGTTGTCCTCAATTTGTTTCCCGAAGGTAACCCAGGAGCCAAATGACAATACACTGACTTGCAAGCCGGATTTTCCAAGTCGACGATATTCCATATTTTTAGGTCAAAAAGTAAGTGATACAATGATCGCACAAACCCCCGCGGCTCCGTACTACGCCGTCATATTCACTTCCGTCAGGACTGAAACAACAGAAGGTTACGGCGAGATGGCAGAACTGATGGTCGAACTGGCAAGTGGTCAACCCGGATTTCTCGGCGTAGAATCGGCACGAAATGAAGTGGGCATAACAGTTTCCTACTGGGAAAGTTTGGAATCAATCAAAAACTGGAAGGCGCATGCCGAGCACCGGGTGGCACAACAATACGGTCGCGAGAAGTGGTACAGCGCCTACAAAACACGCATTTGTCTCGTCGAGCGCGATTATGGTTTTGGTGAATAGGGATGAATGTCATTATTTTCATCATTCATCATTCATCATTCATCATTTTTACTAAAACACCTTCAGCGTGTAGTGCATTATCCAAACGAAAGCGAGCAAAACCGTAGCGATCATCACCCCGCGCATGGACAGGTCCCAGCGCTGCCGGCGAAAAATATTCATCGGGATGAGGTTGAGCGCTATGGCAATGACTACGCTGGTGCGTTCCCGGAAATTCGGGGTGAAGCCTTCGCCGCTTGCGCCGCCAAAATACGCCAGCAGTTTGAAAAGGTTAAAGATCAACACTGCGCCGATAGCGGGCAGGATCAGGCCAAAGAGCAGACCGACCCATATCTTGTTTTGTCTGAACATAATGTGTAGGTGATAAAAATGAATAGCGCAAATCTGCGCTTTTTTTTCGCACAAGAGCAGCGTTTACCACGGGATTAATACGTTTCCAGGTCATTCAGGCTGCTCAGGGCCTTGTAATTGGTCAGGTCGTGCATGGACGGGACAACGGAGATAAAGCCGTTGCGCAGGGCCCAGACATCGGTATCCTCTCCCTTGTCGTTGTTGACGAACTCGCCGGTGAGCCAGTAATAGGGTTGTCCGCTCGGATCGTGCCCTTCCATAAAATTTTCCACCCATCGCGCATCTGCCTGGCGGCAAATCCTGATGCCGCGTATCTTTTCTGCAGGCAGTTTCGGGATGTTCACGTTCAGCAAGTTGCCATGTTCGAATGGGCGTGCCAGCGTGTATTCCATGATTTTCCTGACCCAGGGCTTGCAAGGTTTGAAATCTGCGTCGAAACTAAAATCGTCGAGTGAAAAACCGATGCTCCGGATATTCTCAACGGAGGCCTCCATTGCTGCCGACAGTGTGCCGGAGTAAATGATGTTGATCGAAGCGTTGGTGCCGTGGTTGATGCCGGATACGCAGAGGGCGATAGGCCGGTCTTTCAGGACGACGTGTTTGGCGAGTTTTACGCAGTCGACCGGTGTGCCGGAGCATTCCCATGCTTCGATACCGGGGAAAATATTGGCTTTCTTCAGCCGCAGCGGATCGTGGATCGTGATGGCGTGCCCCTGTCCGCTTTGCGGGGAGTCGGGAGCCACCACCACCACTTCTCCCAGTTCTGATGCGAGTTCGACCAGAACCCGTATGCCGGGTGCGACGATGCCGTCGTCGTTTGTTACCAGAATCAAAGGTTTTGACATGGCGCAAAGGTAGGGGACAAGGTCGTTACAACGGAAAGCGCGGCATACATTAGCATATTAAATTGTGGGTGGAGGAAAGTTTTACAACACAAATTGCGTTAGGAAAAGGTGAATAAAATTTTGAAAAAAGGCAGTTCTGCGCGACTTTTTTCGTTTATTTTCAATACGGCCTTGATTTTCAGGTTGTTGTTTCAATATTTTGACCTAATCTTGCAGTAGGATTAACATGTCTCTCGGGAGATCCGGATGCCCACAAACCGTTTTTCCCTCCGAAAACAACGCACGATGAAACAAATTTTTTCCTCCGTCCTTTTTTTATTTTTTCTGGCAAACCTGTCGGCACAAACGCCGCTGTACATTCAGTTCGACCCGTCCTGTATGTATCAACTGGAATACAAATACACCTATTCCGGGCAGGATCTGCTGATGTACTCCATCAATAAAGGCGAAAACGAACTTTATTTTTTCAAGATCGGCAGCAATCCGCAGATATCCTCGCAGGCCATGCCCAAAGGACTGGTCTCCTGCCAGACTGCCGTACTGAACAGCACGGAGGTCAATGCGATCAATGCAGGCGGACGGCTTGCGTATATCGTACACAAGGTGCAAAACGGATACATATCCATGCCGGTCGATGCGGTCGGACAAATTTTCCGGGTTGGCACGTCCTATGTTTTCCGTTCGCCGAGTTACGATTTTCTGCTCGACACCACCAATATCGACTATGCGCGCAACCTCTCCCAGCCCGGCGTGACCTCCCCGGTTTACCTCACGGGTATGCGCGATTACGATTGCCGGCGTCAGTATGCCTTCCGGCTTGAGCCGCTTACATCCGACCTGCCGCGAATGGATGTGGAACTTATACCGGGTATTGGTCTGGTGAGCAACCGAACCGGCCACAACGGCAGCGAAATGGAACAAAATGTGTACCGCCTGATGAAAATAAACGGCATCGGTATGGAGGAGTATATCTCTGCCCTGTGCCGCAATAACAATACGCAACCAGGCAACCAGGGCTCTTTCATCACCGGCTGGACCCCCGACCCCGACCCCGCACACAACGAGCCGTATTTGTTTACGGAGCCGGACAAAGAAGAATATTATACCCAGCCAACGACATCCGGCGGCCAGCAGTCTATGGCCAATTGTCCCGAAAAACCGGGTATCGGCTACCATATTGTACAACCCGGCGAGTCGCTTAACTCTATCGCGCGCATCTACAAACTCGATACCCGGTCCCTGATCGACTGGAACCGGCTCAAAGACCCAAACAAACTCGAGGTTTGCCAGAAAATATGGTTGTCTGCGCAACAGAATAACAATTTGCCATCCACCACCAAGCCCTTACCACCAGCTGCAACAGGCAGTAACCCGTCTTACACGGAGCACATCGTCCGGAAGGGCGAATCCATTACCGCAATCGCCCGCCAATATGGGGCCTCCGAAACCGAAGTTCGAATAATGAACAGCATGCCCGCTTCCGGCGATGTCGTTATCTATCCCGGGCAGCGGGTGCTTGTTCCAAAACCACGGGCTACCGCCTATGACAACCCGGTCGGGAGTGGCGACGGTCGCTCTAATGAAATGCCATCGGCGTACACGCCAGCCACCCCCGGAGCCTCGAGCCGCTCACAACACCTGGTGGGGAAAAATGAGACAGTGGGCATGCTGGCCGGCAAATACGGCTATAGCACGGAATATTTCCGGCATATCAACAGAAGTGTGAAAACACTGCCGCAGGGCGACAATCAGGTGATTCCGCAAGGACTTGTTCTGTACAGTTCGGACTGCAGCTGCGATCGTCCTGACCTGAAGTCTTTTGGCAACCGGGGGGAAGCGCCGGTACCGGATATGCGAAGCCAGGGACAGGGTTTTTACTACGACAACAATAACAGGGTTGAGTCCACGCCGTTTGCCGGGGCCTCCACTGCCCAATTCGAATACGTCGGCGAGTACATCGTGAAGGCCGGCGATACCATGCAGAGCATTGCAAAAACGTATGGTTTGTCCGTGGAGAAGCTGGCTGCCGCCAACAATATGCGAACAGGCCAGGAGCCACAGCCGCGCGATATCCTGAAAATTCCCAAATAACCGTCTTTCCCTGCAGGACGCAGGTGACGAAATGACAAACTAATTCAACTAAAACGATACACTCAAAACCAACCACATTGTTAAAAAAACGATCTGCCATGAAAAAGCTCATCCTTGCAATCCTGAGTCTTTTTGCTCTTAATGCCTTCGCCCAATCACCTGTTTACGTATTGTTCAACGCCAGCTGTATGGATCAGCTGGAGTACCGTTATACCAAATCGGGCAAATCCGTGTTTGCCTATTCCATCCGCCCGAGTGCCGACGAACAGTACGTTTTCATGTCGGGCGAGAGTGGCATGCCCACCCAGAGCCTGCCCGACGGTACCTACGATTGCCGCAACCTCAAGCTGAACGATGAAGCGGTGAAGGTGATCAACCAGAATTCCGCCACCCGCCAGATGTACATCATCATCCAGCGGCCGCAGGATTACCTGATGATGCCGATATATTCGGCCACCCAGATCAAACGAGTGGGCAGTTACTACCTGCTGGTTTCTCCCAAATATGTTTTTGCCATCGATACCACCAAGCTGAGCTACAAGGACAACCTGCAGGGAGAATCATCGCAAACGATCATCCGCTTTACCGGCACCAAACTGGCCAAATGCAGGTACCAGTATTCTTTCCACGGCGATCCCGGCAAGAATTACAAGGAAAGCATGGACTTCGATTTCATCTACGGCCTGGGTATCGTAAACAGCCGTTCGGGCACCAATTCCAATGAATTGATTGAAAATGAGATGCAACTGGTCGGGGTAAACGGAAATTTCCTGGAAGAGTACCTTACTACCAGTTGCCGTAATGCCAAAGACGCAAAATTGTACGGGAATTCCGCTTCCAAGTGGACCGAAACCCCGGAGACCGGAGATATCGCGCAGGATAAAGAAGCTGCTTCCGCCAACAACAATAACTACGTCTGGCGGCCCGATCAGGATAATAGCCAGGCGAACAACCAGAATTACAACCCGCAATTTGCCAATTGTCCGGAAATGCCCGGCCCAGGCTATCATATTGTTCAGCGCGGGGAATCGCTCAAAGCCATCTCCCGCACATATGGTGTCGACCTGAAATCGATTATCCGGTGGAATGACATCAAAAACCCCGACCATATCGAGATTTGCCAAAAGATTTGGCTGCAAAACCCGCCTGCCGGCGGGGCTGCCCGTACATCGGTTTCAAAAGGCGCAGTCACGACGAACAACAATAGTCAGACCGGACCAACGGTGGTAAATCAATCGACTTACTGGAATCAGGCCAACAATGCTGCCACCCCGGGTCAGTACAACTATACGCCCAGCCAATACAGCACGCAAAGCCAGTTTGCAAACAAGGCCGGCTACCACAGTGTCCAGAAAGGAGAGACGCTGTTTGGCATATCCAAGCGCTATGGCTGTGCGGAAGAGTGCTTCCGCCGCGCCAACAATATGCCGCTCGAAGGGAATGTGACCCTTCAGATCGGCCAGGCGCTCGTTATCCCGGAATGCACCTGCCAGGTTGCCGGCAGCCAGACGCAGTCCGATTACAACGGCACACGCGGCGTCCCGGCGGTGCCCTCGGTAATATCCGATGCGCTGAATAACCAGACCCAGCAGCAACAACCCTATTTGTCGCCGACAGTGTACGACTATCAAAATCAGAACCCCAATATGAACAGGACACAGCAAACGCCTGTCGCAGGCGGCGGGGTACAGCAAAGCAACCAGGGGCAACAAACCAATACCCAGGATCTGCCCCCAACCCAGGAATACATCGTACGCCAGGGCGAGACAATGAACTCGATCGCCATCAAGTTCAAAATGAACGTGGCTGAACTCAGCCAACTCAACAGTATCGGCGTCGATGAGAAACTGGTGCCCGGCAAACGGCTGGTCGTCAGGCGGTACTAGGTGATGTCCTGACTTGTCAGAGGTGTTTCATTAGTATAGTTCTGACAAGAATTGAAATTATCGGACAGGATTCACAAGATATACAGGGTTTTCAGCGGCAGCCTGCCCTCAATAATCCTGTATCTTTTGTGAATCCTGTCCAATAAACGAAGCAACCTGTCAGGTTTCCGATCCTTATGGCGGACTGGCAAAATACGCTCCCGTAAATTTCCTCCCGATCTTTATCAAAACTTCATCTGAAGTGTAGCCATCCAGTTGCGACCTGCCTGTGGAAAATAGCCGGCAAGGTGGTACACCCCGTTGCCCTCCAGGCGGCTGTAAGGGTCGTATTCGCGCGGGTCGTAACCCTCTGAAACAAACCGGTATGCCCACCCGTTGGAGGAATACCGGGCATCGAAAACGTTGTTAACAGCGAAAATCAGGCCCAGATCGCCTCCTGCAATGATGTTTTTAAGTTGGTAGTTGAATCGCAAATCGCTGAAGAAATATGCGGGAAGGTCGGTATTTTCATTGGATGTGTTGTCCAGGTACTGCCTGCCTACCTGTTTGCCGCTCAGGCTCACGGTTAAGGCGTGTGGCGAGGCATCGCCCTTCAACACAGTAAACGTCGCTTCCGCTCTTGCCACGATACCCGGAGAAAAGGCCAGGTCTGAGTTTTGGTAGGTAATCCGTTCCTGCAATCCCGTATCCCAGTTATCGCGAAATTCGGTGAACGCCCTGATTTTGTTGCGGCTGAGCGCCATGTTTCCGGCTAGCCTCAGGCGCGACCCGATCTGTTGCAGGACCTCGAATTCCAGTCCGGCCCGGTAGCTGTGCGGCACGTTGGTGCGGATATAGGCGCCTACGTCGTTCAGGCTCCCATCGGGTACCAGTTGATCGCGGTATTGCATCCAGTACAGGTTGACCGACAGTGCGCTTGCCGGGCTGTTGTATTTCACCCCGGTCTCCAGGTCAAGAAGCCTTTCTGCCTTCGGGCGGCTTGCCGGGGTGGATTGGGTATAATCGTCCCGGTTCGGCTCCCGGTGACCGACGCCGGCAAATCCATATATGCTCCAAGCCCTTGAAAAAGCGTACGACAAACCGGCCTTTGGATTGAAAAATGTGGCTTTTGCTTTTTGTGAAACGTTGTTCAGCATGTTGTCAAAACCCAGAAAAGTGTACCGCACCTGGCGGACCTGCACATCGAGTAAGGCCGAAAAGCCCCGCGCAAAACTGACTTCCGTTTTCAAAAAAAGGTTTGCATCCTGCTTGTCGGCATCATTGTCATAATAGCGGAAGTCCTTTGGCGCCCCGCTGTAATACCCGGTCCAGATAATTTCGCCGAAGTGCCTGCCTTCGTACCGGCTCCATGCCCCGCCGAATTGCAGTAAGGGCGCCCCCGACATGCCCGGAAAATTGACCGACGGTTGCCAACGCAAGGCAAAGGTCCCGCCGTAAAAATGGTTGTCCAGCCAGCGTCGCCGAACCAGATCAGTTTCAGACAGGGTTGTATCGCCAATTGGCCAGAGCGCCAATCCATAGTCGGCGTAATTCTGGTTCGCTTTGTACTGTTCATAAAATCCATACCCACGAGTATAGTGTCCGTTCAACTGCAGGTTAAAACCGTAAGGCAGGATTCGTTTGTAGTGCAGTAAATAGTGGCGTTGGGTGTAATCGTCGACTTCGTCGTCGTAGGGTTTGCCAGGGCGTTCGGTGCCGGCGGTGTTAAAGGTGCGCAGTGCCTCGGTATCGACATATTGCGCAGGCACGCCGTTCCAGGCCTGATAGGTGATTTCATGCCCGCTCATAAAATGCCCCTGAAGCGATTGTTTCTCGTCGATGTAGGTGCCTGAAAGATGGATCGCATTCAGGTCGGCCTTTGCACGGTCGATATAACCGTCCGAATGGATATTGGACAATCTCCCGCTGAACGCGAGTTTCCCGCTTATCAGACCGGTGCCCAGATAAGCGGAGTGCTTACGGGTGCCAAAGGAGCCGGCTGTGTTGGTAATGGAGACAAATGGTTCCGGCGCCACGCGGGACAGGTCGAGGTTGACCGTAGCGCCGAATGCGCCTGCGCCATTGGTGCTGGTACCTACGCCGCGTTGTACCTGTATTTCTGCGGCGGATGCGGCCAGGTCGGGCAAGTCTACCCAGTAAACGCCCTGACTCTCGGCGTCGTTCAGGGGTATACCGTTCAGGGTAACATTGATCCGGGTCGGGTCGCTGCCGCGGATACGCAGGCCTGTGTATCCGACCCCGGACCCGGCATCGGAAGTCTCCACAAGCGACGGCACGCCGGAGAGCAGGAAAGGCACGTCCTGTGCCTGGTAAATGGCGGCGATCTGCTCTGCCGACATATTGGTGTGCGGCACGGGATTTTTGGCGTCGGCGCGGGTCGTTTGAATGACGACGGTGCGCAGCATGATGGAATCGGGAGGCCGGTTTTGGGCGTACACAAGGCGGGGAGCACACCAGGCAATCACTGCAAAAAACAAGGCACAGGACGACCTGCAGTCAGAGCCGTGCAATGCTCTGCGCAATAAAACTGGAAGAATAAACATGGAAAATGAAGTAATTGAGTGAAACATCCACCTGTGAAGGGGCTTCGCAGGTGTAGTGATGCCACTACCCGTCTCAATTCCCTTCCCGGCATGACCCGGGCAGGTTCGATGGGTTTGATCTCAGGAACTTTATCGAAAAGTCCCACCCCAATGAGTTGACGGCACAAAGATCAGAAAAATTCGGCGATAACGGAAAGCGCCTGCTGCAATCGTGTATCCGGGTCGCCCTCCATGACGGTATAACGGGCATTGTGGTCGCGCAACAATTGCTCATACATGCCAAACAACACATCGCGCTCTTCCGGGTGCTCGCGCAAGGGGTCGGGTTGCCAGGGGAAGTCGGGAGCGCAGAGCAAATAGATATCTGCCTGCTGCGGCACGCCGTAACCTTCCTGCCAGCGAAAATCGCCGCCGGCGCCAAAACGGTACTGTTCCCAGACCTGCAGCACCGTCCAGTCCGTGTCGCAGATCAGCAAGTCCCGTCGGCCTGCTCCGGGAACCCTTTCAGCATACCACGACTCCCAGGCTTTTTGTCCCCGCCCGATCAGCCGGAGGTCGTCGCGTACATAAGGGCGGCCCAGGTGCGCTACATAGTAACGGGCAAATTCCGGGGCGCAAACGGCGTCCAAAGCCAAAGCCAACGCACCCGCCAGGAGCGTTTTTCCGGATGACTCGGGACCTGTGACAACGATTTTCAAATGTAGTTGTTCTTCTCCCATTATCAGGATGAATAGGTATTTTTGCATTGCAAATAACCGGTATATGCACAATATTGAACCGTATTTTCGCTGGCAAGACCTCTATGAGGCCTCTGAAGACGCGCAATCGCCGTTTTTCGGGCGGAAATACAGTGAATTTCACTACACGCACCGGTTATACAATTTTTACCTGCATCCGCAATGGGATGCGTTCGGCTCATCTACCCTGTACGGGAAAATACTGTTTGTCGATTACGAGGAGGGTTTTGCCCTGATCGAACTCATCGGTGAATGGAACGATACGCTGCACAACGACATCATGTTCCTGAAGCGAAACGTAGTGGACCCGCTATACCGCCAGGGGATCAACAAGTTTGTGCTGTTCTGCGAAAATGTGCTCAACTTCCATGCCTCCGGCGATGATGACTACTATGCAGAATGGGCGGAAGAGGTGCATGAAGAAGGCGGATGGATCACCCTGTTGAATATCCGCCAGCATATCAACGACGAAATGCATGATGCCCGTCTCTATCAATACCTGCATTTTGGAGATGAATACAACGACATCAACTGGCAGACCCAGAAACCCCTGGTGGTGTTCCAGATCATTGATGCCATGGTAACCGGGCGTCTGCACCGTCTTACCGGCTAACGCCGCAAACAGATTTACCATGTCATTTAAATCCGGTTTTGTCAATATAATTGGTCGCCCGAATGCGGGAAAATCGACCCTGATGAATACATTGGTGGGAGAGCGGATGAGTATTATCACCCACAAACCGCAAACCACACGCCACCGGATCATTGGTATTCTGAGCGGGGAAGACTTTCAGATCGTGTTCTCGGACACCCCCGGGTATGTAAAAAATCCGTCGTATAAAATGCATGAGGCCATGAATCGCTTTATCGAGGGAACCCTCGACGATGCCGACCTCATGTTGTTTGTATTTGATCTGACAGAGGAACTGGAAGACGACAATCCGGTGATCGGCATGCTGAACAAATCAGAGGCGCCGGTACTGCTGGTGCTGAATAAGCGTGACCTGGTTGCGGAGCAGCGCGCACAGGATGTAGTGGGGTGGTGGAAAAAGCGGATTCCCATTGCAGATACAGTCGTGATCTCCGCCCTGAAGCGGGAAGAGACGCAGGGACTGCTTGATAAAATATTGGGTTATCTGCCTGAAGGTCAAGCATTTTACCCCGTTGACCAGTTAACCGACCGGCCGGAACGTTTTTTTGTCGGCGAGATCATACGGGAAAAAATACTTCTGCTGTACTCGGATGAAATCCCTTATTCCAGTGAAGTAAGTATTGACGACTTTAAAGAAACCACGACCAAAACCGGGGAACCAATTGCCAGGATCACGGCAACCGTTTTTGTCATGCGCGAAACCCAGAAAGCCATCATCTTGGGAAAGGGTGGTAGTGCAATAAAGAAACTGGGCTCCTATGCCCGTGCAGACATAGAGCGGTTTATACAAATGAAAGTGTTCCTGGAAATAACGGTTAAGGTGCGCGATAACTGGAGAGATGACGAACGATCGCTGCAGCGTTTTGGCTATAAATAAAAGACGGCAGGATGTTAACATCCCATTGTTAGAAATATAACCCCAAAAAACCTAATGCAAATCTACGGTGCCTTCCGGCAATTTTCAAAGTGTTTCCTGGAAAATTTTATTTTTTGCTCAAACAGGCAAAAAAAAATCCCCCTCCGTGCTTTCACGGAGAAGGACATCATCAAAACACGCTTCATTTATCTTGATCTTAATACCTCGGAAAAGAGGTAAAAAAGATTCTGTGCATAATTTTATACCCACAAATATAGGTATGCTTTTATCTACTTTTCAATATTTTTTGAATAAAAAGTAACGTATTTTTTTTATCGCAATTTGAAAAGGTCTGGTTTTCACATCCTGACATGCGCGCGTTGATGCTTTGTTATCCAGTTGATGCGCTGTTGCCAGGTCTGAAAAAAACGCGCCGGTTCGTATATTAGCGCCAATCTAGTTTTCCATATGACATCGATACTCATTCGAAATGCCCGCGTCGTCAATCGCGGCGCGATAAAAGAAGCCGATATTCTTGTAAAAGAGGGGCGGATAGAAAAAATTGCCGGCGCCATTACCGCTGTTGCCGACATGGAAATCGACGCAACCGGCCATTATGTTATCCCCGGGATAATAGACGACCAGGTGCATTTTCGGGAACCCGGACTTACCCATAAAGCGACGATAGCGACAGAAAGCAGGGCTGCCGTCGCCGGGGGGGTAACGTCTTTTATGGAAATGCCTAATGTAAATCCACCTTCTGTCACAAGGGAGTTGCTCGAGGCAAAATACAGGATCGGCGCCCGGGATTCGCTGGCCAACTATTCGTTTTATATGGGCACGACCAATGATAATATTGATGAAGTGCTGGGTATAGATACCAAGCGTATATGCGGCATCAAGATTTTCATGGGCAGCAGCACCGGGAATATGCTGGTAGACGACGAAAAAATCCTGGAACGCCTGTTTGCAAACGCGTCCACGCTTATCGCTACCCATTGTGAGGACGAGATGACTGTACGCCGGAACCTGGAGCGTTACAAAGAAATGTACGGTGAACAACTTACGGCTGCGCACCATCCCCTGATCAGAAATGAAGCCGCCTGTTATGTGTCCTCTTCACTTGCAGTGGCATTAGCCAAAAAACACGGAACCCGGTTGCATATCCTGCATATCAGCACACGCGACGAACTGGATTTGTTTGATCATGTTACACCGCTGTCTGAAAAGAAGATCACTGCCGAGGTTTGTGTTCACCATCTGCGGTTTTGCTCCGACGATTATGCCGAGTTGGGAAACAAGATCAAGTGCAACCCCGCCATTAAGGATGCCCGGCACAGGGACGCGCTTTTGCCGGCCCTGCTCGATGGCCACCTCGATGTGGTAGCGACAGATCATGCCCCGCATACCTGGGTAGAGAAAATGCAGCCTTACCTCCAGGCGCCTGCCGGAATCCCGCTGGTGCAACATTCGTTGAATGTGATGCTGGAATTCTACCATGCCGGCAAAATTTCACTGGAACAAATGGTGGAAAAAATGTGCCACGCCCCCGCCGTCGCTTTCCGGGTTCAGGATCGCGGCTTTATCGACGAGGGCTGTTGGGCTGATCTCGCCATCGTGGATATCAATCACGACTGGACCGTCAAGCCCGACAATATCCTGTACAAATGCGGATGGTCGCCCTTTACGGACCAATCATTCAAGGGCAAGGTGCTAAGCACGGTAGTAAGCGGACACCTGGCCTGGCATGAAGGCCGTTTCAGGGAGGATAAAATGGGTGAGCGGTTGTTGTTCGACCGCTAGCATTATTTGCGGTCGACCCACCAGGCCCAAAGCACGAAAAGCCATTGCAACTGGCCGGCCCATGCAATTGCTTCTACACTGGGTGGGGGCGGACCAAAAATATTGCTCAGGTAGATGCCATACAGGAAAACCATCAGCGCCCAAAAACTGTATTTGGCTGCATTGTTGCGCGGCGTGGCTACTCCCTGGTACAAATATATCCCTGCTGCAAATATCAGGGTTTCCAGAACCAGGGTCCATAATTTGGAATGCCACAGGCCCAGACCCAGCAAGGGAGATGAATCGCCCGGATACAGGGGCAGGTCGGGTATATGAACGATCAGGTCGAGTATCCAGTGACTTAATACGCACAGTCCGACAATAATCGCCGCCCGCTGGTTTTTTCGGGCAAGCCAGTACAACAAGCCGATCGCTGCTCCCCAACCGGCTGCCGTCAGAAGGCTGTGCGATATAGGATAATGGACAAATCGAAGGGGGATGGGAGCAGTTGGGTCTGTCGTTATTTCCACCTGTTCCAGATTAAGAAGGAGCAGGGTAGGCCAGAGCAGGTCCAGAAACTGCACGGCAAAAAACAGGATACCGAGGGAAACGCTTGGCGCCGCCTTTTTGGCAGCAAGTCCAACGGCAAAATGCCCGATAAACATATTCAAGAAGGGTTTAACAGTACACGAATGGTTTACATCAGATGTGTCGTATGTTATGACAGTACTATGCCTTCCAGGTCGAAATCGATGGCGTTTGGACCAAAACTTTCCAATTCAACCTGTTTCAGTACCATTTTAACCGAACGGGAGTCTTTATAGGGGTCTTTAGCCTGCGAAAAGGTCAGCCCGGTGAGTTGCTCGATGAGATTGATATTGACCTGATAGGTTGCAGCGTCTTCATAATCATCAAACAACTTTGGCCTGATGACAACTCCTTCCAACTCTTCTTCTTTCTCGCGGACGATATTATTCTTGAACAGCAGTTTTTTTTGCCCCATCAGAAAGCCTACCCGGTTGAGGGTATGGTCGTCGTTTGTAAAATAGACAACTTTCCAGAACAGGGTCGGTATCTGGACCTGTTCTCCTTTGACCGGGGTGACGAACACGGGATCGTTTTCGGACAGCACAGGACCGGTGAAAACATTGATTTTGAGTTTGTTTTGGGAAGATTCCTTTTTCAGTATATAATCTTCAAGGCTTCGCCATTCCTTTCTGTTCAGGTCGCCCACTTGAGGAGCGCAATTGGAGAAATAAAAGGTGGAACGGGCTGCTTCTGTGGCCTGTTCCAGGTTTTCCCCCCATTGAGGATCCTCCCGTTTTACCATGTGGCCTTTATCGAATTCGCTGCCGCTTGCCGAATACAGATCATTTCCCCATTGGTACTCATCCGCGCGAGGGTCGACCGACCATCTGTCGCTGCCACCAAACAAGGCAGTTCTGTTTATTTCCTGAAATTTTTTGCCGTCGATATTCACGGCTGCGTAGAGCGGCAGTTTGCGCAATTTGCTCAGGGCAACACTGAAATGCGGATAGGTAAGCAGGGTATTCATCTCACCCTTTACGGGTGCAGGCTCGTGGTGTCTTTTAGATCCCAAAACAGGGAGGTCAACTTTAAGGTTTTTTCCAATAAATGTAGGTTGATAGCCGTTTCCAGAAGCCATTTTTTTCGGTTTTGAATGCAAACTTAATCATTTGCACATAACCGAAAAACCCTGAAGGGATATATTTAGAAATGAAAAACCGACGTCGGCACTGTTGCCGACGCCGGTGTATGATGAAAAGCAGGTAATCCATGGTGGGCCATATCTCAAGATACGTGGGTGTATCTGCCGTTTTGTCTAAGGCAAAAATGCAGCCCTTCGCAGGAGTTTTTTATCTACACTTTTTGGGTATTTTCCACGCTGCACGGATTTCGAAACCGGTAGCCTTGCCCGGGAAATGCGCACCAGGGTAATTATTTTCCGGATAGTTCTACAGAAGTGAGGGAAAGGAAGTGCCTTGAGACTGTTACTCTGCTACAACAATTCTATGCCTGGACATTTCGCCTTTCGAATCCTGAAGGACAAGCAGGTACATGCCGGCGGCATCGGGCATAACGATATTGGTGAGCGCCGTGGCCGTTGCACTTCCGATCAATTTTCCGTCAAGCGAGAACAGTTGGTATGCTTCGACGGAGATTTCCGGATTTCCCGTATCCAGCAGCAATATGCTGCCCTTGCTGACGGGGTTGGGGAACACCAGAACGGCTGGTTCGGTCTGCAGGTGATCGGCCTGTTGCTCCTCATTTCTCGAGTCTGCCACCTGGTTGTCGTCGGTCAGGCACTGGGTGGTCCAGAAACTTTTCGACCCGTATTTGGTAGTGCCCCAGCAATCCGTTGCCGAAACGGAAACCATGTGCCAGGAACTGTTTAGCAGGTTCCCGATATTGACGACGGCGCCGCCACCGGAATAGGAGTACGTTTCGTTGGCGTCGGGCACCACACTCCAGGAGTAGTTGCTCAATCCCGATGTCGCCGTAAAATAGGCCCACTGGCCGTTACACACGTATGTGT
>CALMBD010000084.1 GCA_937861115.1 uncultured Bacteroidota bacterium
CGGCATCAAGTCCGACTGTTGCGGCGCAAGCCGGCGCATCGGCAGTAATCACCGGAGCAAGTGAAATGTTCACGACCAACGGGTGCTCGTCAGTCGCCGTGCAGCCGTTTGCATCGGTCACGGTCACGCCGTAATTACCTGCCTGCGCAACGGTTATGTTTTGTGTGGTCGCCCCCGTCGACCAGTTGACCTGGGTGAAACCGCCTGCAACGCTCAGCGTCGCGCTGTTGCCGGTGCAGATCGATGCAGGGCCTGAAATGTTCGCCACAGGAGCCGGGAAATTGGCCAAATTCTGGCTCGCCACGGCAGAACAGCCATTGGCATCCGTAGCCGTGACGCTGTAGATACCCGGTTGGGATACGGAAATGCCGGAGGTGGTTTGTCCGTTCGACCAGGCGTAGGCCGCAAAACCCGCCGTTGCACCTAGCGTGGCGTTTTGCCCGGGGCATGTTGAAGCGGGTCCTGATACGGCGACCGTGGGCGGCGGGGGTATGCTGACCGTAGTGGAAGCCACACCGGTACAGCCACTGGCATCAGAGACCGTCACGGAGTAGTCGCCATCGACGCCGGCGGTAATGATTTGTGTGGCTGCGCCTGTCGACCAGGCATAGTTGGTATAGCCCGGGCCGGCGTCCAGAAGTGCCGCACCCGAGCAATTGGGTATATTATCAATGACTGGCTGAAGAAAACTGTTGATGGTCAACAAGTGGTTATCAACTGCCGTGCAACCGTTTGCGTCGGTTACGGTCACGCCGTAATTACCTGCCTGCGCAACGGTTATGTTTTGTGTGGTCGCCCCCGTCGACCAGTTGACCTGGGTGAAACCGCCTGCAACGCTCAGCGTCGCGCTGTTGCCCGTACAGACCGATGCAGGGCCAACGATATTCACATTGGGAGCAGGGGAAATAGAGAACGAATGATTTGTCACATCGGTGCATCCATACGCATCAGTAACGGTTACGAGGAACGTACCGGGTTGAGACACATTGATACTTGAAGTAGTTTGCCCGCCTGACCATGAATAGGCGGCAAATCCCGGCGTTGCTGAAAGCACTACTGTTACGCCGGCACAGGCGGCAGCGGGGCCACTTACTGATACCTGCGGCGGGTCGGGAACAGTTACCGGTTGGATGTCGACGTCCGTGCAACCTGATGCATTACTGACCGTAACGGAATATGTGCCGGACGACTGCACGGAAATGGCCGATGAGGTCGCGCCGTTGGACCATTGGAAAAAAACCGCGCCTCCGCCTGAAGCGTCGAGTGTGATGATGCCGTTGCAGGTATATGGTAAGGCATTTATCAAGGCGTTTACTGCCGGCAATTGTGCTACGCCGGAAGACGCCGTTCCTGTACAGCCTCCGGTATTGGTGACGGTTACGGTATAAACACCCGGCTGATTTACCGTAATGACCGGTGTGTTTTGTCCACCCGACCATTGATAGGAATTAAAAACACCACCGCCTACTGTAAGTGTCACAGACGCTCCGGCGCAAAATGTTGTGGGTCCGCTTATGTCGGGCGCAGGCAGCGGGACTTCGGCTACCGTTTGATTGTCTGTTGCAGTGCAGCCTGCGTTGTCGGTTACAGTAACACTGTATAAGCCGGCCTGTGTAACGGTTATGGAGGAAGAAACCTGTCCGCTCGACCACTGATAATTGCTAAATCCGGGCCCTGCGGAGAGGGTGGCCGACGAGCCGGCGCAAAACCCGGATGGACCTGAGATGTTTACGGAAGGCTGCGGCAGGATGGTTACAGTCTCGGTATCCGTGCCGGTGCAGCCTGCAACATCTGTTACCGTAACGCTGTAGGTCCCGGAGTTCTGAACTGATATAACCGGAGACGCGGCGCCGTTCGACCACTGGTAGGTATTTCCACCGGAAGCAGTCAGTACGATAGTGCCATTGCAGTTGTAGGGTTGAGGCGTAATGACTGCCACGGGCGACGGAAGTGCTACAACCGTCGTCGAGGCGATGCCGCTGCATCCCGAGGCATTGGTAACCGTGACGGAATATATACCCGCCTGATTCACCGTTATCGCCGGAGTAGCCTGTCCGTTCGACCAGGCGTATGTGCTGAACGGCCCGCCACCAACATTCAGGGTTGCCGCAGCGCCGGAACATACGGGAGGTGGCGGCGCAATTGTCGGCGTCGGAAGGGGCGAAACGGTGACCACATGCGTACTCGTAGCGGTACATCCGGCAGCGTTGGTAACAGTAACCGTATAAGTGCCTGATTGGGTAACATTTATGGATTGTCCGGTATCCCCTGTCGACCAGTTGTACTCCGGGAAGGCAGGATTTACGCTCAGTTGAGCCGATTGCCCTGCGCAAAGCTGGGCGGCGCCGGAAATAGACGGCGTCTGTCCGATACCGTTGGCCAGATTGTATGATCCTGTCGAGGTGCAGCCTCCGCCATTCGTGACCGTTACCGAATAAGTGCCGGCCTGATTTACGGAAATAGAAGGCCCGGTTGCCCCGTTACTCCATTGAAAACCGGTATAATCGCTACTGTTGTCGATCAGTATGGTAGCGCCGGCGCCCTGACAAATACTGCCGGGACCGGAGAGTTGAGGCGGAGAGATATCGCCCGGTAATATTTCAATGGTGGCCTCGCCCGGGCAAAAACTTGCGTCGAACACCGTGACGGAGTATGTCCCCGGGTTGCTTACATTAATGGTAGGACTTGACCAGCCGTTCGACCAGAAATAAAACTGATATGGTCCTCCTGTAACCGACAACGTGCCCGACTGGCCTGTGCAAAGGGTCGCTGGCCCTGCAATCTCGGGTTCGGGAGCGGGCGTGAAGACCACCTCGATGTATTCACTATCCGTCAGCGTACATCCGGAGTCCGGATCTGTAACTGTGACAGAATAGGTGCCCGAGGTCGTGATATGGGCGTATAAGCCTGTCTCGCCGGTCGACCATTGATATTGCAGGCCGAGGATCGGGAAAGGAGCATAATACACAGACAATTCCATGGATTGCCCTTCACATACAGGGCCGTTGAACCATTCCATGTTGATGACGATCAGATGCGGGTTTATTTTTATTTCATAGTCATCAACACATCCGTTCGCGTCGACTACGCTGACCGTAATGTGATCGTTGCCCACTACCGGAAACTGAATGCTTTGGGTGGTTTCCCCGGTTTCCCATTCATAAATATAGGGTGCAGTGCCGCCGGTGACATTGGCAGTCAGCGTAACCACTGTCCCGACGCAAAAAGGCGGGGCAGGGTTAGCCGTAATCGTAACATTCATGTTGCATTGTGCCTGCAGGCCGGCCTGGAAACCTGCCAGAGCGAGCAGGACTATAGTGGCCGTCGTAAGGAGGTTGGAGCGTTGTTTCATAGCTAGAATTTCAGTTTCAATAGCAAGATTGCCTGTCGTATACGGATGATACGAAGTGTTTTTGTTTCATTACAAAAGTAGAATCGGGTGGTCCGGGCGCAGGCTCAATGTGACTGACCGGGCAGGAATGAACCCCGGATAGGGCAAATCCAGGGTTAAGGGTTTGTCTGGAATACAAGAAAAGAGCCACCCCGCGAAAACGAAAGGTGGCTCCATGTACTCAATTTTTTAACCCTGCCCCTTGGTGTGGGGGAATCATGTTCGGGATCAGATTTTGGTAAACTTCACCACATCCGTATCGCCGTTGCCGCCGCTGGTGTGCTCAAAGTGCATCAAATTGTCGTTTACGGTAATGATTCTCCAGTCCTCCTCCAGGTCAGATAAAGCGCTGGGCACTGTTCCGATGAAGTCGATCAGGAACTTGTCGGCGCTGTCGTCAAAACCGGTTTGCCAGGTTCCGCTCCAGGTCTGACTGCCGTTGGTGGCACTCATACTACCGTTGCTGTCGAATTCAAACGTATAGTTGCTGTAGTTGCTGGTCTCGTCTTGCTTGTCGAAAAAATAGGTGATTTTCCATTGGCCTGCTGCAGGCGTGATGTTGCCGGATGAATTGTCGTCGCCGGACGTGCAAGCAAAGAAGGCGAACATGAACAGCGGGAAAGCGATCAGGATACTTTTGAGATGGCGCATATATAATGATGAATGATGAATGATGAATGATGAATGATAAATGATGAATGATGAATTGTGCTGCGAAGGAACCCTGTGAGCCGGATGCCTGCAACTTTGTCTTGCCGAGCAGGTATAGAATGTGGTTGAATCGGGTTTATTGGAAGTTGATTGCTTCCTGTCCGAACAGTTCTGACGAAATGTCGAATGTCGAATGACGAAATGACGAATGACGCTAATGACGAAATGGCGAATTACCTTAGCGCTATGATATCGCCGCAGATCAAAGACTTTCTGCACCGGAAATTCCATTTCGCCAATCCGGACCCTGAGGTGACTGATAAGCGAATAATTGGCCTGTTTCTGGTCGGTATGATCATGTTGTCGGCCGTATTATATAATGTGCTGTACGATGCGCTGGGCTATCCGTTCAACTGGTGGACGACACGCGTATACTGCCTGGCGACAATTGCCGGAATTGCCTGGCTGCTGTATTCCGGCAATTATTTCTTTTTCAAGCACCTGCAGTTTCTGCTGTTTCTGGTCCTGCCACCGGTGGCGCAAATAATGCACGGGGGCTACACTGCGGGTAGCGGTTTTGTATTGGTATCTTTCCTGGCTCCCCTCGGAGCCCTGATTTTCAATGAATGGAAAGCCGCGCGCTGGTATTTTGCCGCATTTGTCGCCTTGCAGGTGATTTGCGGGACAATCGAATATTTTCTCGGGCAACCGTCAGTCGGGACGCCGCACGGGATCAGTGTCCTCTTCTTTGAAGCCAATTTTATCCTGACCACCTCTATCGTTTACTACCTGATGGACCGGTCCTTGCGTTTTCAGGCATCGCTGAAGCAGATGTTGCTGGAAGAAAACGAAAAATCGGAAGCGCTGATCAACAACCTGCTGCCAAAGGAGGTTGCCGACGAACTTAAGTCGACCGGTTATGCAACGGCGAAAACCTACCCCTCTGCGACGGTATTGTTCACCGATTTTGCCGGCTTTTCTGCATTTGCCCGTACCCTCAGCGCCGAAGCATTGGTAAAGGAGATCGATTTCTATTTTGGCGCGTTCGACGAGATCGTCAAGCGCCACGGACTGGAAAAAATCAAAACGATCGGCGACAGCTACATGTGCGCAGGAGGGCTTCCAACCCCGAAAAGCACCCATGTGCACGATACCGTCAGGGCCGCACTGGAAATACGCGATTTTGTAAGGCGACACAGTGAAGAAAAGCGCAGTGCCTTCGGGTATGCGTTCGACATGCGTATCGGTATTCACACGGGCCAGGTGATCGCCGGCGTCGTAGGCAGCAGCAAGATCGCCTACGACATATGGGGCGAAACCGTCAACATCGCTTCCCGCATGGAGCGGCTCTGCGAACCCGGGGAGATCGGCATTTCAGAGGCCACCCATGCACTCGTAAAAGATGATTTTGACTGTTCCTATCGCGGGCGTTTCCCT
The DNA here is from genome assembly GCA_937861115.1 of uncultured Bacteroidota bacterium. Classification (GTDB taxonomy): domain Bacteria; phylum Bacteroidota; class Bacteroidia; order Chitinophagales; family Saprospiraceae; genus M3007. Next base: position 5,480 of record CALMBD010000084.1, read on the forward strand.
GCGCGGCACATCGGGGAAGTAGATGTTTTCTATGTGAACGAAAAGATATCTAGTTAGGAAGGTGTCGTAGTTTATTGACATTCAATATGTTGATTGCGCCGTCGTGGATGTCTACCAACCCTTCGTTTTTAAAATCCGTCAGGGTCCTGATCAGGGTTTCCTTGGCTGTTCCGGCCAGGGAGGCCAGGTCTTCGCGCAGGAGGTTGATGGAGGCGCCACCTTGTTCATGCAGGTGCACCAGGGCTGTGGCCACGCGTTTGCGCACGGAATTGTATGCGAGTTCGATGAGTTGCTGCTCGCGTTCCGCTACGTGGCTGGCCAGCATTTTAATAAACCGGGCATTTACATCGCGGTTGCCGAATACCAGCGCGGCAAAGTCGGATTTGGGCACCAGTTTTACGGCGCAGTCCTCGAGGGCTGCCGCACTTTCCGGGTAGGCGTCTTCCTGAAATAAGGCCAGGAACCCCAGAAAATCGCCGGCCTGGGCGACCTTTACGATCAGTTCGCGGCCATCTTCGCTGGTTTTGTACACTTTTACCTTGCCGCTTTCCACAAAGTACAGCCAGCGCGGATTTTCACCTTCACGGAAAATGATGTCTTTCTTTCTGTAGTGGCGCACCTCGCGGTTTTCCGACAGGTGTTTGATCGCTTCCAGGGCACGCGCCTCATCGATAAAGTGATCTAGCGAACCGGTATTTTGCGCCGAGGCTACCCGCAGGCGGTCGCTTTTTTTCAGTCGCGCTTCGATGGTTTGCAGCAGCGCCACATCGTCGAACTGTTTGATGATATAATCGTCGGCGCCGAGCGACATCCCTTTTCGAAAATCTTCTTTCTCCGCTTTTGCCGTCAGGAAAATAAACGGTACGTCGGCAGTTTTGGCTTGCCTGCTCAGGATATGCAGGACGCCGAATCCATCCAGTTCGGGCATCATGATGTCGCAAAGGATAAGGTCCGGCGGGGTTTCAAGGGCCTTTTCTACGCCGGATTTGCCATTTTCGGCACTGAAGGCTTCATAGCCGCCCAGCGTAAGAATCTCGGTGAGATTTTCCCGAACGTCGGCATTGTCTTCGATAACCAGGATTTTTTTCATGTTTTGGACCAGCGGTCGTATTAAGGTTTGGCCTGTGTGGATGCCATGATGCGAAAGTAATGGTCAAAAATTGAATTGATGTATTTGCACCCGAAAAATAGTGTGCAACAGTGTGCGTGCGACTGATCTTTATCAGTACCGGGTTTAACACAGATCATTCTTCCAGGTACCCTGCTTCCTCATCTTTGTCTCAACAAACTCAGAATCGCTGCTGTGCAGCAACAAAAATCTCACATTATGAACACATTTGCGCTTGTATCCACTATTATGACCCCCCACGATCAGTTGGTGACGGTCAACCCCGAAGAGAACCTGCTTAAAGTCAAAGAGATATTTGAAACCCACAAATTTCACCATATACCTGTGGTGCATTTCAGGGATATTGTCGGTATCGTCAGCAAAACCGATTTTATGTTCTTCCTCGGCGGCGCTTCGCTGTACGAAGAGGATCGTTTCGACAATGAGAGCCGCCTGAAGCGCGCACAGGTGAAGGATATTATGACAAAAGGACTGGGTAAACTCGACCCCGACGACAGGATTAATGTGGCGCTGGAGGTCTTTTGCACCAACTGGTTTCACGCTTTGCCCGTGGTGAAAGATGGTGAACTGGTCGGTATTCTTACCCCGTTTGATATTATGCGGCATATGCTGGATGAAAAGCCGAAGGCGCCTCATATGGTATACGAGCCGGAATAATGACCGCAGTTTTCTTCTAAAATGATCCGCCATGACCACTATAAAAATTTTCGGCGCACATGATGCTGATACCCGGCTTTTGAGGGATAACCTGACCCTCGCGCTGTCCACCTTCCCGATGGACAGCCGGGTTGAGGAGATATCGGAGCCGAATAAGATAAGGTTCAGCGGCGTTTCCATTACTCCGGCCCTGATGCTCGACGGCGAGGTGGTTTCGGAAGGCAAGGTGCCCAGCGTTCAGGAGATCACCGATATTTTTCAGAACCGTTTACTGTTGAAAAGCAAAATCTACCGGTTGCGCACGATTACTGTGCCGGTCGACATGAGCAAGCCTTCAGAAACGGCCCTGATCTTTGCCTGGCATCTCGCTAAAAAATTCGAGGCCAAACTCGATATTATTTATGCGATGGACAGCATTTTCGAAGGCGGCTTGCCATCGGCATCAGGGTTCCTGTCCGGCTACAAAAAGACGATGGAGTCGGAACTGGAAACCTTTGTCAAGGAATCCCTGGAAAAAATCGACGTCCAGTACGATCCACCCTCTCAAAAGCCGCCTGCCCCGAAAGATCCCTCGGAACTGTCGGATCAGGCCATTAGCCTCAGCGTGTTGTACGGATTCCCGGAGGCAGTGATAGAGGAGCGCTCCCGGAAAACGGATATGATCATCATGGGAACGACCGGCGGCGGCGGTGTGGCGCGTGATTTGTTTGGCTCGGTCAGCACAGAGGTTTCGCGCCTGTCGCATTGCCCGGTGTTGTTTATCCCCGCCGACGTCGTGTTCAGGGGCTTCAAGGAGGTGCTGTATGCCAGCAATTTTGATTCGCTCGATGCGCTGCGCGTCAAGCAGGCCGTCACTTTTGCCCGGCGTTTCGGCGGGCGTATGCACTTTGTTCATGTGGGCCCGGCGAACGAAAGGGGGCTGGAACTGATCCGGAAACTGTTTGAGGTTGATTACCAGCATGCCGATCCGGAGTATCCGTTCCTGTTTTCCAGAATGGCCGGCGACGACGTAGTCGAACAACTCAACGAATACGCCTTGTTTAACGGGATCGATCTCATGATACTGGTCACGCACCAGCGTACATTTTGGGAGAGTATCCTGCATAAAAGCATTACCCGGAAGGCATTGGTGGGTGCGGGTTTGCCGCTGCTCGTCATGCACTCCGACGACGATATGTTAAAATAAAACCGACAAAGTGGTCAGATGGATGGGGAGACCCGTATTACATGCCATTCCTCGGATCACTATCTCAAGCTTGAGGTTTTTGTTCGCCCTGTTGGCGTGCCGTGCGCGCCGGCAGGGTTTTTTTATGGCTTCCTTTATTTTATGGGCAGTACCCATTTCAGAAAATCGGGCATGGCCTCACCCCAGGTAACCGGCTCGTGTTCTCCTCCGGGCACTTCCAGATAGCGGATATTGTTTTCCGGGATGCCCTTCTCGCGCAGCGCTTCGATCAGCGCAAGGGTGTCGTCGATGGCATCGATCACGCCGTTGCCGTTGCGGTCTTCCTGTTCGTCGAGGGTGCCGCATTGCAACCAGAAACGCTGGCGATCGTCAGGCTGCGCGGTTTTCAGCACAATATCGTGCATGATCCGGTCGGCATCGGGGTCGGCAGGGTCGACGGGCGACCAGCGCCACCACAGGGAGCCGGAAAACACCCCGGCAGCGCCAAATATCTGTGGATGCGCCCAGCAGATATCCAGTGCCGAGAGTCCGCCCAGCGAAAACCCCGCAAACGCAGTCTCCTCGCGCAGGCCCGACAACCTGAAGCGCCGGTGCAGGAAAGGCAGCAATTCCTCCAGGATAAAGTTCCGGTAGCATACAGCCTTGTCGCCCCTGCCTTTGTAGTCGGCCTGACGGGCAGTGCCGTACTCCCGCATCCGTTCGCCGGAAGCGTATACGCCGACGGCGATGCATGGCGGAATTTGTTTTCCGAAATAAAGCCGCTCGAGAATACCGGAGAAGTTCATCCGGAGCAGATCCTGCCCGTCGTTGAACAGTACAACAGGGTAATACTGCCCCTTAGACAAGTGATAATCGGGTGGCAGGTAAATATCGATATCCACCTGCCGTTCCAGTGCCTGCGATTGAAAATGCCGCACCTGCCTCAGGTGCGGCGCCTTGCGCTGGAATATCTCGTATATCGTCTCGACGGGTTTTTGCCAGAAGTTCATGTGCAGTCCTCAAAGTGATGGCCGTTCAAAACCGTCAGCCGGGCATGTGGTCCATTTTTGTTTTGGCCAGCGCCAGGGCCTTTTCCAGTTGCTGATCTTCAGAGAGCAGGGTATTGTCGATCACAACGGCGTCGTCGGCCTTTCGAAGCGGACTGTCGGCGCGCGACGAATCGATGCGGTCGCGTTCAGTAAGATTTTTTTTGATCTCGTCCCATTCGGCGTCGATGCCCTTGGCGGCGAGTTCGAGGTGGCGGCGACTGGTACGCACGTCGACATCGGCAGTGAGGAATATCTTGAGTTCGGCGTCGGGGAAAACGACGGTGCCTATGTCGCGGCCGTCGGCGACGATGCCCCGGCGCCTGCCCATAGCCTGTTGCTGTTCCACCATGGCCCGCCGAACAACACTGATCGCCGATACCGGACTGACATGATCGCTCACCCGCATCTCCCGGATATCGTGTTCGACATCGCGCCCGTTGAGAAAAGTGCGGTTCTGGCCATCAATCCGCTCAAAATGGATCTCGATATGCCGGAGCGCTTCTGCTACCGCGTCCGGATCATTGTAATCAATCTGGTTATCAAGGAAATACAACGTGACAGCGCGGTACATGGCGCCGGAGTCGAGGTATGCATAATGGAGTGATTTGGCCAGGCCCTTTGCCAGCGTACTTTTGCCGCAGGACGAATAGCCATCAATAGCGATGATAATCCGTTTCATAATGTGTGGCGCAAAAGTGGCGATTTTCGCGACATTGTTGTTGTATTGTTGCCTTGTTTCATTGCTGAAATGCCTATCGTGTAGTCGAAAATGAATAGCGGCGAATTACTCCGGATTGTTTTTTACCTGTACCTCGGCGCGACGCTGGTGCAACTGGCGGTATGGTGGGGCGTGTTTGCGCGCCTGGCATTTGCCGCTAAAAACGAGACCGGCGTAGCTGATCCGGACAAACTGCCTCCTGCTTCCGTGGTGATCTGTGCCCGCAACGAGGCGGATAATCTGAAAAGAAATTTACCGGGTATACTGGCCCAGGTATATCCCGCCCCCTGGGAACTGGTGGTGGTCGACGATGCTTCGGATGATGAGACGCACATGGTGTTGCAGGCCTTCGCCGAACAAAATACCCGCCTCCGTGTGATCCGGATCGACGAAAAAATAAGGCCCGGAAAAAAACATGCCCTGTCGCGCGGCGTCGATGCCGCCCGGTACGACCATATTTTTCTTACCGATGCGGATTGCCGGCCCGCATCCGGCAACTGGCTTGCCCATCTTGCCGCCCGTTTTTCGTTACAACCCGACATAGAGATCGTGCTGGGTTATGCTCCCATGCAGCCTGCTCCGGGCGCTTTCAACCGCTGGGTTCGTTTCGAAACCGCATATACGGCTATTCAGTACCTGTCTTTTGCCCTGGCGGGAATGCCCTACATGGGGGTAGGGCGCAATATGGCCTGGAAAAAAAGTCTGTACAAACGCGCCGGCGGCTTTGAGGCACATATGGACCTGCCGTCGGGCGACGACGATCTGCTGGTAAACGCGGCTGCCGGCAGGGGCAATGTAGCCGTTTGCCTGCACTCCGAATCGTTTGTGTATTCACCGGGCAAGCGCAACTGGCGCGACTGGTCGAGGCAAAAACACCGGCACCTGTCCGCCGGAAAGCGGTATCGCCCGGGGCACCAGGTGGCGCTGGCAATGTTAAGTTTGTCGCATACCTTACATTATTTTCTGCTTTTGGTGCTGCTGATTGCAGGGTTTGGCATGGTAACTGTTGCATTATGCTGTTTGCTGCGCAGTTTTTCATTGCTTTTCCTCTACGGAAAAATACTTACCAGACTGCGCGAATTTCATTTGCTTTCCCAGGTTCCGATTTACGACGCGCTGCTTGCAGTGCACTATGGAGCATTTGTACCTATATCTTTAATCAATAATCAACACGCTCATACATGGAAGTAATCGGACACCACATCCGGGGCAACGTAATCCGCGCCCAGGATGACTACCGTCTTGTTCAAATCGCGGTTGCGGGCAATCAGCGCGCCTATTCCGCCTTACTCGGACGGTACAGAAAATCTATTTATCAATTCATGCTACAGCGGGTGAAAAATCCCGCAGAAGCAGAAGATCTCACCATGGAAGCCTTTGAAAAGGCATTCCACAAACTCTCATCGTACACACCTACGCACGCGTTCAGCACCTGGTTGTTCAGGATTGCCCTCAACAATTGTATCGACTACAGCCGTAAAAAGCAGGTTCCGATCGTGTGGACCGATACTTCAACGGCTGCGTACGGGTTCGAAAGCAACGGACTGCAGAACAAACCTTCCGACATGCTGTCGCCGGAGGATGTGCTGATCAGGCAACAGCGCATTGCGCTGATGAAAAGCCTGCTGGGGCATCTCAACAAACGCTATCGTCAACTGATCGAATTGCGCTATTATGAGGATATGAGCTATGAAGAGATCGCAGCTCAGTTGGACATTCCGTTGGGGACCGTAAAGGCACAGTTGTTTCGCGCCAAGGAAAGCCTGTACAAATTGCTACAGCAGCCCAGGGCACAGGATTACCTGGACCGCAAGCGGCGGAATTGAACGACTGCTACGGGCTTAACGGGTGAAGCTGCGTTCCAGCACAGCCTCGTTTCCCCTGTCGTCTTTTACGCTGAGCCGCAACTGGTGTGTGCCGGCGCCGATCCTGCCGTCGAAGGTATGGGTGATCCGGGCGCGTTTGCTGTCGTATTCGAACAGCACCCATTGCCCGTCTACCGTGCCCCGATACGACATGCCATCGGCGCTGCCGTTGATGGCGAAGTTGTCGCGTATGCGAAACGACATGGTGCTTTTTTTCCGCATGTCGCTGTCGAAAACAACGGGAGTGATGGTCGGCGCCTGGGTGTCGGCCATGACGCAATAGTCGCCCAGCGCCCGTACTTTGGTTACGAGGTATTCGCCGCGCCAGCTGCCTCCGCAGTTGTCCGGGCGTCCTTCGCCGCAGTAGGCGATCACCGCCTTGGTGCGCAACGCTTCGGGCAGGTTGCGGGGCTTGATGCCCACTTCAAAATAGCGCTGTACGGGAGTGCGGTCGTCGTGCAGGTGGTACATGGACGAGTACATGCCGTTGCTTTCATCGGGCGTGGTTTTGTATTGAAAATGGAGCGACTCGTACAGGGCGCCTTTGGGCATGGTCATGAAGAAGTCCTCCATGTCGATACGGTTATCGACGTCGTAGGGCATATCGAACTGATAGGGTGCTCCGGCGATCGTTTCCATTGACTCGTCGCGCTGTACCCTGAACGACAGGGTTGAGGTGTTGCCCAGTGCATCCAGCACCTTGAGGGTGATTTTCACAGGCTTGTCCTTGAACAATTCCACGGCGCCCAGCATGTCGGTGCGGGAATAGTTGTTGAGCCTGTCGCCGGGAAGCACAAAGCAGCGGTGGAACCAGGCGCCGTAGCGCATCCGTGCGCTGTAGTCGATGTGGGCATTCAGGTAGCGCGTTTCGTCAAAATCCAGTTCGTCCATGCGCCATTGGTACGACAGTTTGTCGTCGGCATAAAGCGAAATGGCATAAATGCCGTTGTCGTTGCGGTACCCGCTCTGCCGGTCGTAGGTTTTTACGCCGAAGCCCACGCGCCAGGCGCCGATGGTAGCCACATCGCCCGGAATGCCAATGGTGCCGTCTTTGCGCTTTTGAATGGGGAAAGGTTTGCTTTGCAATACTTCGCGCCTGTCGTTGAGAAAATAGACCTTCATGTCGCGGATGTCGGGCGGGGTCCGGTCTGTGATGGGGAGGCCGAACAGCAGGGGGTTCAGCGCTTTTCCCGTACCGGAATGGCGTATTTCGAAGTGCAGGTGCGGGCCTGTCGATCCGCCGCTGTTGCCGAGTTTGCCGATTTCCTGCCCCTGTTTCACCTTGAAACTGCCGTCTGTAGGGTGCAGATCAACATCAAAGCGCTCCCGTTTGTATTGAAAATCCCGCACGTATTTCTGTATTTCCGGTGAAAAACGGTCGAGGTGGGCATATACCGTGGTATAGCCATTGGGATGTTTGAGGTACAATACGTTGCCATAGCCGCCGGCCTGCACCTTGATGCGATCGATAAAACCGTCGGCGGCAGCGAATACGGGCTGCCCCACACCGCCGGTTTTGCTGTCGATGTCGATGCCTGTATGGAAGTGGTTGGAGCGCAGTTCGCCAAAAGTGCCGGTCAGTTTGATGGTATTATCGTCGACCGGCGGGCGGAAATAGTCTTTCGGGTAGGCCGCCAGCACGACTTCAGGTTCGGGCATGGGCGCAGGGTCCTGGTTTTCAAATGACATTATCGGGAAAAGGGAAAGGCTGCAAAGCAGCATTCGTAGCCAAATATTCCGCATCGGTTCTAAGATTAAAATGGTTCACTTTTCAACTGCAAGATAATATGCATCGGGTAAAGAATCAAATGGAGCCCGGCTTTGCCGCTGCAACTATGATGCCTTTTTCAGGATCGAGGTTCCATTTCCCCATCAGGGTTTTCTCATAAATATTTCTGTCCAGGTACTCGAGAAACAACTCCCGGGTGATGCCACGCGCGCCGAGACTTTCGAGATGGGCGGTCTCCTGCTGGCAGTCGATAAGCCGGAAGCCGGCGCGTTCGAGCGCCTGTGCCAGGGTAATAAAGCCCGCTTTCGAGGCGTTCGCAACGCGGGTAAACATGCTTTCGCCATAGAATATGCGGCCCAGCGCAAGGCCATAGAGTCCGCCTACCAGCCGTTCTTCCTGCCATACCTCGACAGAATGGGCGATGCCCTGCTGATGTAGCCTGGTATAGGCATCGATAAAAGCCTCCGATATCCACGAACCGTGCTGGCCTTGCCGCGGTGTTGCGGCGCAGGCGCGCATGACCGCAGCGAACGACTGATCGATGGTAAAGCGAAATTTCTGCTTGTTGAAGATAGAGCGCATGCTTTTGTGGATTCGCAGTTCTCCGGGAAAAAGTACCCAGCGCGGGTCGGGCGAATACCAGTAGAAATGGCCGTCGTCTTCAAACCAGGGAAAAATGCCGTTCCGGTAAGCCAGTACCAGTCGCTCGGGTTCCAGGTCGCCGCCAACGGCCAGCAGACCGCCGGGTTCTGCCAGGGAAGGGTGGGGAAAGCTGAGTTCCTCGTCGCTGAGCCAAAAAACGGGCATCGTGTTCCGGGCAATTTTTGTTAATCGAGGATTCGCCGGCATAGGGCTTTGATCCGCCCGGTCGTATAGCCTCTAGTCTTCGCTGATGACCTCTGCGGAAAGGCCGCGGTCGAGCAGCGCCTCGCACAGCGGAATAAGTTCTTCCTTCACGCCGGACTTCACGGTTGCTTTTCCCTTGAAGTGTATGAGTACGGCCAACTGCTCGGCCTGTTCGTGGCTGTGCTGCAGCACGCTCATAAAGCACTCGATCACCCATTCGAAGGTGTTGAAGTCGTCGTTGTACACCACAATATAGGCCGGCAGATCGGAGCTGATATCATCCTCGACCAGCACTTCCTCCTCTTCTTCCCAGAGCGGCTTCTCATAATTCAGTATGTTGTATTCCGGCAGCATGATATTCAGTTGAGTGATTGGAGCGTTTTTTTAACAGCCTCGAAATCAGGGAGTTCACCGGCGTTTTCCAGCACCTCGGCGTAGCGGATGACGCCCTGTTTGTCTACTACAAAAGCGGAGCGTTTGGACACGCCTTTCAATCCCAGTCCGAACGTTTTGTACAGCGTATCGTATTTTTTGCTGACAGTCTTGTTAAAGTCTGACAGCATCTGAAAATTAAAGCCCTGTTCATGCTTCCATTGTGCCAGTGTATAGGGGCTGTCGACGGAAATGGCCAGGATTTGTGCATCTAGTTTTTCATAATCGGCCAGGCTGTCGCGCATGTAACACATCTCTTTGGTGCAAACCCCTGTAAAAGCAAACGGGAAAAACAACAGTAACGTGTTCTTTCCGTGTTGTTCTGACAAACGAACCAGCGATTTATCGCTGGCGCGAAGCGCGAAATCGGGGGCTTTGTCGCCTGGAGCAAGCATGGTTTGCGGTGAAGGGTTGTTTTGCCGTTGCGGCGGGTAAACAGATTAATGGATGACAAAAGTTCGAGGCAGTATTTTGCGGGGGCAAAAATAGTGAACTCTTGCGGGGTTTTTCTCCGTATTGTACGGGAAAAGGTAATTCAGGAAGGCTTATCCGCCGGTACGTCCAGGTGTTTCAGCAGCCATTCCCGTTCGGTCAATACGGGCGCCTCTTCGATTTCCTGCCGCAGTTTTTCTTTTTCCGCAGCGCTGTTGGGGTTGAGGGCCAGTAGTTTGCGCAGGTAACGGACAATGGCTGTATAGTTGTCTTTGTGATAGCCCAATACCTTTTTCCGGCGCAGGTAAATCTGTATGCTGTCGAGTTGATTTTCCAGCGCATCGGTTTCATCCAATTCGTAGTATATCTTGCAGAGCATCGTCTTGGCTACCAGGTTTTGCAAAACGTCGTCGTATTCCATGCGCAGCAGGTGCTGCATCGACCGGGGGTAATCGCCCGTATCATAAGAGAAACGAGCCATATTGAAGTGGTATGCGCCTTCGCGGTGGCTTTCCGGCAGAAACACCGCAAAGTCATTCAGAAACCGCTCTACCCATTCAAACTCCCGGAGCCGGATAGCCGTAACGGCAATGTTGTTGTAGGTCCAGCGCGAAAGTATGCCGTTCTCCAGCAGGGCGCCGTGTTGCAGTCCCGACTGGTACAACTCAAACACTTCCCGGAAATAATGCTCATCTGTCTGGTTGATGCGCCGGATGCAAAAATTAATTGCCATCAGGTACAGATCGTGTGTTTCGGCCAGCGAGAACCGCCCGGCGTGTTGCTGAATAAGCGTTTTCATTTTCATGAAATGATACTCGCTGTCGGTACCCAACTGTGCATAATAGCCGTGATAATAGGCCGCCACGATCGGTATTTCGAGGTATCGGTGACCTTGCAGGAACTGCAGCACGTTTTCCAGCAAACCGGTGTCGTATTCGCGTTTTGTAACGGCCTGATGGCTGAGCAACAGGCACCCGTTACGCAGTTTTTCACAGATAAAGGCAATGTCTTCGGCATCGGTAAGATCCTGCACATTGGCCGAACGCGCCCGGCCTTCCTGTTGGGACAGGTAGTACGATTCCAGGTGTAAAAGGTATACGCTCCGATGGTAATGGCTTCCGCGCTGAGGGTCGGCCTCCAGGCGTTTCCTCGTGTAGCGCAGCATGGATGCGGCTGCTTTATCGAGGTGCAGGCGACGCAAGTGCTCTACGGTTGCCAGATTTCGATCGTGCGGACGCTGTTCCCATATTTCGAGTGCCAGAAACTGCTCTACTGCCTCCAGCAGGTAATTGTTGAGGTGATACATTCGCCGCCCGGCCGCTTTACCGGGAGCCGAAAAAGTGCGGGCAAGCGTTGCAGTCGACATATCGTTCAGATCGTTTTCTTTAAGATGCCGGAACAGCCGGAGTACTTCCGAATGGGTCACATGGTAAGGGGATCGGACAAACTTTTCCAGGGCCCGCATGGACGATGCCGGTAGCGCACGTAATATTTGAAGCAGTGGTATCGATTTCATCAATTAAAAACTGAAAAAAGAAAACAAAAATATGTTGTAATAAATTGATAATCAATTAAAAAATAAAAAAATAATCAAAATAAAATCTGAAAAAGTATAAATTTTGTCCTTGTTGGCGCGAATTGCTCCCGCCACTTTTGTACCATGAATATTTCGTCACACTAATCTGTCTATCTAAAAAATATAAACATGAACATTTCCCGTCTCCCGATGCGTTTCCTGTGCATCGCACCGCTGCTCCTGCTGGCCGGTATTAATTTTGGGCAGGGCTTTCTCAAAACATATTCACCGGCCACAGCCGCATGCCGCGACCTCGTACAAACCGCCGACGGCGGCTATTTCATGGCCGGTGAAATCTCTGCCACAGAGCAGCTGTTTCTGCAGAAAACCGACCTGCAGGGCAATATTGTGTGGACCAACCACATGAGTCTGAACGGCGCCCGGGCTATTGCTGCCTGCCTTGCTCCCGATGGCTCCTTGCTGGTACTGGCGGAAAACTATTCCGATGGCAGTGCCTTCAAAAATGTGGTGCTGAAACTGGAGCCGACTGGCTCGGTGGTCTGGCAAACGGTTGTCGGCAATTCCTTTTTGCCGAATGGACTGAAGGATATCATCTGCACCTCCGACGGCAATATTCTGGCTGCCGGCGAAACCCGGGATGCTGCCCTTCAGCAGGATATGCGGCTGGTAAAACTCGATCAGGGCGGCAACATCCTTTGGTCGCAATCCTTTGGCGACCCCGGGTTCAACGAGCAGGTATCACAACTGGTCGAAGTGGCAAACGGCGATATTGTCATCAGCGGTTTCGGTCTGCACGGCGCCGATCGCGATATGTTCCTGGTCCGCACAAACGCTTCAGGCACAATGCTCTGGCAAAACTGGTATGCCAAACCCGCCACCCAGTATGCACACGACCTGCTTCAGATGTCTGACGGAGGGTTTATGGTGCTGGGCGAAACCTACGGCACAAACCCTACCTGGATTGCGCTGCTGAAAACGGACGCCAATGGCAATGAACAGCTGTACAAACAAATCTATCCCTGGCCCCAGTCGCCCGTTAACCAGACCATCGCAATCTACAGCTTCGCCCGGGATGCCGCCGATAACGTGTATATCCCGGGACTTTATGGCCTGGGAGGCGCCGTGGCCGACAATTGTTTTTTGCTCAAAGTGGATGCGAACGCCGATGTGGTATGGAAAAATACAATTCCCGGTACCAGCGACCTGTTGTGGAAGATCATCAACACTGCCGACAACAGATTCGCGATCGGCGGCGGCTTCGAGTCGCTCACCGGCGCCTTGTTGGTCAAGACCAATACCGAGGGAGAAATATACACCAATAAAATATCGGGCAGTATTTACTTCGATGCCGATGATAACTGTGTGAAAGACTCCGGTGAGCCTGCGCTGACCAATTTTATCGTCAAGGCGCAAAATCAATCCGGGGAGTTGTTCTTCAAAAATGTAAACGCCGACGGCAATTTCCTGATGCCTGTCTCGGAAGGCAATTTTACCCTCTCGGTGGCGCCTGTATATGGTACCCAGCAATTCTGGTGCCCTGCGGCAACCAGGTGGTCGCTGTTTCGGGTCAATACCAGACGGTACAGGCGCAACCGCTTGGGGTGCGCTCTTTGGCCGATTGCCCGCAGATGTATGTGGAGATAGCAGCGCCTTTCCTGCGCCGCTGTGCCAGCAACAAATATGACCTTGTTTATTGCAACAATGGCAACACGACCGCTACGGCAGTCATGGTTGAACTCACCCTTTCCGGGCCGGAACTGATATACAATACCAGCTCGATACCGCTCGCCGGTCAGAATGGCAATGTCCTGACATTCAACCTGCCGGATGTTGATCCGGGCGAATGCGCCAGTTTCAGTGTCAGCCTGATCGTTGACTGCGTGGCTGATCTGGGCGACCTGTTTTGCGTGGAAGCCCATATATTCCCCGACACGATCTGCCCGGAAGCCAGTGCGTTCTGGGACGGCTCGCACCTCGAAGTGGAAGGTGATTGCAACGGCGATGTTACATTCCGGGTGTCGAATACAGGCACGGGCGACATGGAAGGCACGGTGGATTATGTCATTGTGGAAGACCAGATCATGTACATGCAGGGCTATGTCCAACTCAATGCGGGACAGGATACGATCATTACGGTACCCAATCCGACAGGCGGGCCATATTTTCTGCAAACGGAACAGCGTCCAGGCCACCCCGGACTAAACGTACCTTCCGCTATCGTATCGCCGTGCGGCGGCGCGGCGGCGGCCAGTGCGCTCCAGTTTCCCAATAACGAAGCCGATCCGTTTGTTTCCATACACTGCGACGAGGTAATCGGTTCGTACGATCCCAACGACAAACGCGGCTTTCCCCTCGGCTGGCAGGATGCGCATTATATCGAGCCCGGTCAGGAACTGGAATACATGATCCGTTTTCAGAATACAGGTACGGACACCGCATTTCAGGTGGTCGTCCGCGATACCATTTCTGCCATGCTCGATGCCGCTACCGTGCGGCCCGGCCCGGCCAGTCACCCCTATATCTTCGAGGTAAACAGCACGGGCGTTTTGACATTTCGCTTTCCTGATATCATGTTGGCAGACAGTATGGTCAATGAGCCTGCGTCGCACGGCTATGTCATGTTCAGTATTTCCCAGCAACCGAATCTTCCTATGGGTACGGTGCTCGAAAACAACGCCGCCATCTATTTTGATTACAACGACCCGGTCATAACCAATACCACCTTTCATACCGTCGGTCATCCCTTTACCACGATTATTAAAGACCCGTCGCCCGGCAGTATTGACCTGCAAGTGTATCCCAATCCCTTTGTCGGGGAAGTGAACTTTCACCTTTCCGGTGTCGCAGCCGCTGCATCCACACGGCTCACCGTGGTCAACACCCAGGGAAAAATGGAATATGATACCCGTTTTACCGGCTCCGATTATGTGTTGCGGAAAAATGACCTGACACAGGGCGTTTACTTTTTCCGCATGGAAATCGAAGGCAAAACCATCGCTTCAGGGCGACTCATCGTCGGAAAGCAATAACTCCGTTCACCCTATCCATCATTTCAACACTGATTTCCCATGAAAAATATCTTTTGCATTTTTGTTCTCTTCCTTGCTGCCAATGTCGGCGCGCATGCACAATCATTTCAGTTGAAAGTATGCGCCGAAGTAGCCTGCAATTCGGCACAACTGGCCAATGTTGACTTCCCCGATATCGAATTATCGACAGACACTGTTTTCCCCGACGTTACGGCCAATTGTGCGACCTATGATGGAATTCCTTTCGGCGGCCCTTATACCATTGCGCCGGAAAAGACGGATGATCCCTTGAACGGGGTAAATGCGCTTGATCTTACCCGCATGTCCAGGCACATTCTGGGCATTCAGCCACTTGGCTCGCCCTATGCCATGATCGCAGCAGACATCAATAGATCCAATACCATTACCACGTTCGACATTGTGGAGTCCAGAAGACTGATTCAGGGGCTTATCACCGAGTACCCGTCCAGTGATTCCTGGCGCTTTATCGATGCTGACTTTGTTTTTCCCGATCCTGACAATCCGTTCCAGTCAGTGATCCCGTTCATGACCGCGATAACCAACAATACGGACATGCTTGTCGAGGTCAATTACAAGGCTGTCAAGGTCGGCGATGTGGATTGCTCGGCGGTTCCCGATTTCAGCGCCGGGCCCGACGACCGGCGACTTGTGGCGCTTTCGCTGCCCGACGTGGTGCTGCATTCCGGCGATTATGTTGACCTCCCGCTGCAGCTCGACGATGCCGGTCAATGGGTGGCCCTGCAATTCGGGCTGTCTTACGACCCGTCGCTGCTGGAAATAGTAACTGTGGTGCCGGGCGATTTACTGAAAGAAGATGCACTTGCCATTGCCCAACCCCGGCCCGGCGCGCTGAATGTGGTATGGTTCGACGCCATACCCGGCAATACCGGTCCCTCTGACAGGCTGTTAACCCTGCGCGTCCGCGCGCTGGCGCCTGTGCGGCTGAGTGCTGCTGTTTCCCTTGATATCAGGTCCATACTGCCGGCGATATTTACGGCCAATGAAGAAGCGATGCGGCTGCAATTGCATTTTGACTCCGAGCAGGTCGCGGCAGGCCGGCAGATAGGAGCGCCGCAGCCCAATCCAACAGCCGGCGGAGTATCCATCCCTGTTCGCATATCCGACAAGGAAGCCATATCGATTGAGGTGTCGGATATATCGGGTAAAGCACTGTGGGTCAGACAAATATCACTTGACCCGGGAACGCACGAAATAGGTGTGCCGGCGCAAGTCTTCCCGGAGGCAGGGGTTTACCTCTGGCGTGTCCGGGCCGGTGAAATATCCGCAAGCGGCAAAATTGTACGGTATTGATTACGGATAGGCTACTGCAATTACCCCCGTACCGCTGAAATCGCGGCTTTCCCCGGCATCATTGAACAGTTTGCATTGAAAAGAAACACGCATTTTCCGGGTTTTACTGCCGTTCTCATTCGGGTCGTAGGGCATGGACTCCAGTACCTGAAATGCACTGCCCGGCGGCTGGAGGTTTCGGTCGGAACGCCAAATTTTACCCTGGTCATCAACCCATTGGATACTGACTGCGCCATTGGCGCCGGACAACAGAACGGGAACGGTGAAGTATGAAAAATTCGCCGTCTGCAACGGTACGCCATCGGGAGAGAGGTTCTCCAGCGCGGCGCTGGCAGTGCTCTGGAAATCGTCGGTCACCGTCACGCTGTAATCGCCGGACAAAAAATCCGTCAGGAATGCGGCGGTTGTGTCTCCCGTATTCCAGATGGTGCTGATGACCTGGGTACCGCTGGTTAGAGCCGTCAGGTTGTATATAATAGAGTCATTGGTTATGCTTATATCAACCGAAGGATAAAGTTCACCCGGATTGGTCAGGGATATTGTCCGTTTCACGGTGCTGATAAAGCCCTGATCGTTTAGTGACTTGAGTTCTACCGTCAGCGGACTCAGGCCCGGGGAATCATAAACAAAGGTATCGCCCTGACCGGTCAACTGGCCGTTCACGTTCCAGTCATACAAGATGAAGCCGGTCGGGTTGACAGGGAAAAACGTGGTGCGAAAAACGGTGTCGGAAGGTACATCCATGATCCTGTAGGTCCGCAATCCGGGTGCAAAAACGCTGTCCGGGCTAAACGCGGTCCCCGCCTGCACCGTACCGAACTCAAAGCGAAGGCTGCCGGGACAATTGCCGGAAGGGCAGTTTGTTGCGGCAAAGGTACCCGAGCAGACGATAGTGTTCTGGTTATCGGTTTGAAAATCGGTAAACAGGTAAATGCTGCTGACACCTGCGGTTACAGAGGAGTTAATAGTGCCCGGAGTGGTATAATTCGCGGTAAAGACAGGCGTACCTGTTCCTCCCGGCGGCAAATCCTCCTTTTTGCAGGCTGCCCACAACATCAAAAAAAGAATCAGGCAAAGGGAATTTTTCATGGTATGCAAATCGGTTGGGTGTTAAAAATGAAATCTGAGGCCGAGGTCGACCGATAGTTGGCGCCCGGGCGCCCCGGCATCGGGCACTTTCAACACGTTGCCCGGGCGGTAAAAGCCACGTGCGGAAAACTCGAGCCTGCGGTTCATGTACCACGATGCGCCGAAAAACCCTGATGTATATATGCGGCGGTACGGCGCATCGTCGATCCAGACTCCCCGTTGGGTGATACTGGCGTCCTCCTGCAGGGAGGCGCTGTGTTCGCGTATCAGGCGACCGCGAGCGCCCAGCAAGATGCCCGGAACGATACCTCCTTCCACACCGAATGCCCGCCAGCGCCACTGCACACTCAGAGGCGCCTCGACGAAACAAAGTCCCCTGCGCTCCAGTGTCCAGGTATCTTCCTGGTATCCGAAACTATACCGGAGTACATAACTGGACAGCGAATCGCCCGGCAGGGATTTGTCGCCCGGCTGAAAACGACCCTGGAGTCCGAGCGAGACTGACCATGCCGGGTTGAACCTGAACCCGGCAAACACACCTCCCGACCATCCGAGCCGGCGCCCGTCTGCCGTGGGTTCATAAAGGGATGCGCCGGCTGTCAAGCCAAAATGAAGGCGGTGCTCGCGGTGGGGTTTGATCAGAGGGGCGGCAACCTGCACCGTAACTGTGTCGAAAGGCCGTGGCGGACAGGCGAGCGCCTTCAATGGGACGGGGAAGGCCCGGAGTGCAGGCGCTTGCGCTGCCCCGGCCTCATCGGGTGTATCGGGGGCGGTATCGGTCGAAGGCTGGTCTCCGGCGTTTTTGGCATCTTTCCCCGCCTCCCCGGTAGTGATACGGTTGCCGCCTGTTTCACTACCGGAAGTGGAGATATTGTCACCGGTGCCGGCGTTTTTACCTGATTGGCGTTGTAATTCCTGCGCCGAAAGGGTGGCCGGGCGATCCGTCTTTTTCAACGGCCTGCCTTTTGCCGAAGTGTTTTTTGTCCTGTTGCCACCTTTTACCTCAATCCTGTCTTCCATTGCTTGTTCCTTGCCGATTGCCGGCTGCCGATTGCCTCCGGCGCCCTCATTAGCCTCTGTTCCCTGCTCCCTGCCGGCTGCTGACAGCCTTCGGTCACCTGTTTCTGTTTCCTGATCCTTATCTCCGGTTTCCCGGTTTTTCCCTGTACCCTGTCTGCTCTCTGTTGTCTCCCTGCCTTCCGCTTCTGCTTCCTGTGCTCTGCCCACCATCTCCTGCCCCCTGCCTGCTGCTCCATACCAATTACCTACCGACAATTGCCAACTGCCCACAGCCACCAGCAGTCCGGCAAAAAACCACCAAATCAGCCAGCGTCTGCGCTTGCGCCGCCTCGCCTCATCGGCTTCTATCAGCGCCTGCGCCTGCTCCCAGAATTCCTCCCGGAACTCGAAGCGATCTGCCGGATCGTCGGAGTCAAATTTTTGCCGCATGAAATCATCAATATTTTCCATAATCGTCTTGCATCAGATGGTGGGGTTAAGTTCTGTTTTGATCCAGGATTGCAGGTGTTTCCGGGCATTGTTGACATGCCATTTGGACGTGCCTTCACTCATGCCGAGCATTTCGCTGATTTCCCGGTGACTAAACCCGTCGAGGGCGAACATGTTGAACACCTGCTGTGTCACCGGTGGTAAACGGCGCAGCAGGCTTTCGATATGCTGTACGGAGATGCGCTGCTCCGCTTCGTTCCAGTCCAGGGGCTCTTCCGGGTACTCCCGTTCGATCGTATCCGTAAAAACGGTCAGATCGCGCCATTTCTTTTCCCGCCTGAATTCGTCGATGGCCGTATTGATCATGATTCGCCTGATCCAGGCTTCAAAGGGGACTTCGTCGCGGCGGTACCGGTCGAGGTGTTGCAGGATTTTGAGGAAACCGCTGTTCATGGCCGACACCGCCTCCTGCTGGTCGCGCCGGTAACGAACGCATACAGCCATCAGTACAGGGAAACAAACCCGGTACAGGGCGTATTGCGCTTTTCGATCGCCCCGGTGGGCGGCTTGCAACAATTGCGGGTCAATGTTCATGTTATGGAGTGGCCGGGGCCAAAAGTCGGATAATTTGCAAACTTCAACCGGTACACGCAGCCGCCGGACTCCCGGTTGGGTCGGGATGCAGTTTTTTTTTGAAAAAAACAAAAAATCGCCCTGGGAAGCATTCCCAGAGCGATTTAAAAACTGTGTTAAATGGGCTAGAGTTATTGGGAGCCAGGTTTATGTGTCAAATTCCGCACTTGTTTTCGGTGAGATACAGAGCGTTCAATCGTATGCAGGATTGAATGGGACAAAAGAACTATCGCTATTGTCGTTGCACAAGGGCTAACTGATAACCGTGTCGGTTGGCCTAATAACCGTGTAATAAACAGGGCCTGCACAGTTATCGGCCAATTTGCACATCTGTTAGTTTGAATGGATTACTTTCGATGCAACGCGTATCTTTTCACCCGATTATGTCAACAGTCGTCCGGTTTGCGGTTCTGGTCTTTTTCCAAATGTGGGCAGGAACAGTGTTGTTTGCCCAGACCCCCGCATACCTGCACTACCGGGTTCAGGATGGCTTGCCGGGCAACCTGGTTTATTGCTGTATTCAGGACGACAAAAAACTGCTCTGGTTTGGAACGGATAAGGGGCTGGCCTGCTTCGACGGCACCCATTTTCGCTCGTTCGGTATGAAGGACGGTTTGCCGGACCCCGATGTTTTTAACCTGATGTCTGATAGCCGGGGTCGTTTGTGGATATCCAATTTTAAAAAGAAACCTTGTTACCGGCAGAACGGACGGTTTGTTACCGGCCAGCAGGATTCGTTGCTGGCCGAAATGAGCGATCCCAATGTGCTGTGGGAATTTTACGAGGATACGGATGGCAGTATCTGGCTGGGCGGGCAATCAACCACATTTTACCGCTATGAGGAGCAAAAAATCGAGAAAAAGCGGATGACCAATCCCACTGTTATGCCTTTCCGGGTCGGCAATGAATTGTTCTATGCAGGTGTCGGTACTATCATGCGTCCGGGTCCCGATACCGTTGCGCATACCGTGTTTGACCTTAATTATCCTTTAAAAATTAGTTTCAACCCTTTTGTCGGCGTCTGCTTTTCCGGTAACAGGATACTGTATGCATTTGTCGACATGCTCCTGCTACTGGAATACCGGAACGGAAAATTTGTCCGGGTAGCCAGCCGGCCCGGCCCGGTGGGCAGGGTTTTTTCGGATCGGTCCGGTCGCTTCTGGGTTTGTTCATTGGCCGGCGGCGCCTATTGTTTCGAAAATAACCGGCGCGACCTGTCCAACCCGGTGCTCTATTTGCCCGGACAGAAAGTAACCTCCGTTTTTGAGGACGCACAGGGGACACACTGGTTTTGTACAGCCGGCAACGGCATATTTGCATTGCCCAGGAACGTTGCTGTGGGCTTCGACCAGACAAATGGTCTTATATCGAATAACATCCATGCTGTGGCCCTGGACAGGGATGGACACGTGATGGCCGGCGATGACGAGGCCAACCTGTACGTTTTTAACAAGGATGGCTCTATCCGCATCGACAATTTCGGATCACTCGACGGTTATAACCGATGCCGGCAAATTATCCGCTCACCCGGCGGCGACGACATCTGGATTATCTCGGATGAGGCTATTATCCACCAGCGTGGAAACCAACAACGCCAGATCAGGATTAATGCAAGCCCTAAATACGCCACCCTGCTGCACGATACCTTGTGGTACACCTCCTCGGGAAGTATTGGTACCATCGACCCCAGAACCTTCGAACGGCACCATTGGGTAAGCCGTCGTTTTACCGCTATTGCCAGCGATTCGGATGGCAATATCTGGGCCGGTGGAATAGAAGGCGTGTATTCCCGGTCCGACAGTTTTTTATTTAATTGGGGAGAACGTTTTCCTCTTCTTAAAAGCCGGATTATTGCGATGCAGCAAGCCGGGGTCGGGCGTATGTGGATCGTTACTGCCGACTATGGTCTGTTATCCGTGCAGACCCGTAACGGCGCCATTGGAACCGTTGAAATGATCAATGACCGGCTTAAGTCGCCCATCGACAATATTCAGTCTATTTTTTATCAGCCCGGGGCATATCTGTGGCTGGCGACCAATAAAGGGGTGTTCGGTATTACTGACAACTGGAGCGTCATTCATTTTGACCGGCACGACGGCCTCGCCGACGACGATGTGAACGCCGTTATGGCATACGGCGATACCCTTTGGGCTGCCACCGTTGGCGGATTAAGCCGGGTCATCCTGAAATCACCGGACGCTACAGGCAGTTTTCCCACCCTCATTACCAATGCCAGGTATCGCCTCGGCGACCAGATCATCGAGTTTCACCTGCTCGATTCCATTCCTGCCGCCGGGAAACTGGTGTTGCCGCCGGATGCCACCCTGTTTGAACTCGGATTTTCCGGACTCGATTACCGAAGCCGGGGCAACCTGCGCTATGAGTGCCGGACAGAAACCTCGCTGCTGCCGGTGGTATGGTGGACCCTCGATAATCTTTTTGACTGGGTGGCCAACGGCTTCAAGGCGGGAGTCAATATTACACAGGTCGACAATGGCAGCCTGAGTTATGGCGTCACCCTGCCACCCGGTTGCTACCAAATCTCCATTACCGCTGTTACCACTGCCAACCTGCGCAGCCGCCAGCCCGATTACCTGTTTGTCGTCATGCGCCCGCACTGGTATAACACCCTCTGGTTTGGGCTGCTGGTGTGGGGGGGGCTGACCTATATCGTATGGCGAATTGTACGCGCCCGCATTGCCTACCGCCGGCTGGATGCCGCAGTGTCGGAACTGCAGTTGCAGGCGCTCCAGGCCCAAATGAACCCGCACTTTATCGGCAACAGCATCAACGCGATACAACAGTTTTTCTATCCGCCCGATCCGGTGCTGGCCAGTGAGTATATTTCTTTGTTTACCAGACTTCTACGGCGAACGCTGCTGTACTCGGAGCAGACCTTTATCACTTTTGAAGACGAACTGGCCTACGACAACGACTATTTGTCCATGGTAAAACTGCGTTTCGGCGACCGGTTCCGGTTTGAGGTAACCGGCACGGCATCCATACCTCCTTCAACAGGCTTCCCTTCCATGTTGCTCCAGCCCCTGCTGGAAAATGCCACCCTGCACGGGCTGGCGCCCGAAGGCGATTCCATCCTGCACCTGGATTTTGGACTGAACGGGAAATATCTGGTCTGCACGATCACCGACAATGGCGCCGGTTTGAAAGAAGTTCGCGAACGTCAAAAAGCCGGCGGCATCGACCGCGTGTCAAAAGGCCTGGAATTGCTGCTCCAAAAAGTTCAAACCCTCAACCGCCGGTATGATCTCGGGCTTCAACTGGAGTTGCACGACTTGTCCGACGACAAAATTCCGGGTAGAGGCACCCGTGTCACGGTCCGCTTTTACCCTGATAAAATTCCAAACAAGACCTGAATGAAAAAGATACACGCCCTAATTATCGACGATGAAATCAGCGCAGTAAATACCCTGCGCGGCATGATCGGTGAATTCTGCCCCTCCGTCAAGGTCATCGCCACTGCACGTACCATCGAAGAAGCTGTTGCCGCCGCCGCGCAGCACCTTCCCGACCTGGTATTTCTGGATATTGAAATGCCGCCCTTCGGCAATGGCTTCGATTTTCTCAACCGGACGCGCAAGCAGCATGGATTCGGTGTGATTTTCACTACGGCCTACCCGAAGTACGCCGTTCAGGCCATAAAAGCCACACAACCCTGGGGTTACCTGATCAAACCGTTTAGTGTGACAGAACTGTTGGAGGCAATTAAGGTCGCCACCGAAAAACTGCGCGACTCAGACAGTCAGGGCATCGTGATTCCCGACAGCCGGAAAGGCAACCAGGTGTTGCGGGTTCGGGAAATACTGTATTGCAAGGCCGACGGCGCTACCACCGATATTTTTATGCTTCGACACAACCGCCTGGAAAAAATAACTGCATCCCGAACCCTCAAAGACCTGGAAACAGAACTTCCGGAATCGTATTTTTGCCGTACGCACCACAGTTTTATGGTCAATATGCAGCACATCGAGCGCTATGAACGCACCGGAAGAAACGGCCGTATTTACCTGCCCCAAAATGCTTCTGTCGGGATTTCCGTGCTGAAAATGGATTATTTTGAAAAACGGTTTGCTGCGTTTCTGGAACGCTGAGTGCGGTTAACTTTTTTGCTATGAAAACATTTCGAATAAGCCTGCTGCTTGTTCTTGCACTGGCATCGTCGTGCGGCTCCAGGCGCATGTTCAAAAGCGCTTACCGGCATTTTGAAAACAAGGATTACGACACGGCAAGAGGCATTTTTCAAGACCTCAACAATGATCCCCGCTATGCACCGGGCGCCCGGTTTTTTCTCGCCAGGATGGACCTTTCGGATAATACCGCTTTTGATGACTTCCTGCGCATCGACCGCAACCTGGCCGACGCCGACAGTCTCTTCCGTCGCCTGCCCCGCAAGGTGGCGCAGCGCCAAAGCCGCCGGTATGCATTGGATACCGCCGCTTTTGCCGATCTGCGCGACCTCACCCAACGGCGCCTGATCGTATATGTCCGGGTGCGCAATACCGTGCAGGCGCTCGATTCCCTGGTCGACGGATTGCCCGAGCCGCTCCCGCAATTACAGGCCGGTTACGACGAAACCCGAGCCGGTATTGTCAATGCCTTTCTGAACAGCGATGATTACGATGTGATCACGCCGATCGTCCGTCGCCACCTGGCTTTCGTCCGGCCGGAAAACTATTCCCAATCGCGCAACCTGTACGACCGGCTTTGGCCTGCATTCCTGAAAAAGTACCCGGTTTGCGGGCTCGATAAGTTTGCCCGGGATCACCCGCAGTCGTTTGTTGCCCGCGACTGCTGGCGGGAGGAGGTACGCGAATTGCTGTGCCGCAGCGATGTGGCGGAACTGCTCGTTTTTCACGCCCGGAACCGCTGGACGGCCATGGAAAGTGTATTGCTCAACGCCATATCGGACCGGACGGCAGGTTTCTCGGACGGCAGTTTGCTGCCCGACAGCCTGCAACAGCACCTTGCCGACCTGAAAACGCGCAGCCTGCTGCTTGCCCATGCCCGCGCAGGGACCATGCCGGATACCACCCTGATGTTGAACCTCGCACAGGACTATATCACAGGCTATGCGCCGCGGTACTCCGCTTTCCGGCTCATGGAAGAAATGCTCCAGTTTTTCCTTGAAAAAAAACTGTACCACAGCGGCATTGCCCTGCTCGGCAACGCGCGACAGTATTTTCCCGATACCTTGCCCGAAGGGTGCGCTACCAACTTTGACTACCAGCGACGCGTACAGCCCTGGATCGACGCCAAACTGCCCATTTTGAGCAGGCCTGTGGAAAATCTTCAAAAAACACCCCTGGATGCCGTCAATACACCCGAAGGCGACGAGTTCAGTCCGGTGCTGGCTGCCAATGGCTCCATTTTGTTTTTTGGCGCATCCGGGCGACCCGACAACCTGGAAGGACAGGATGTATTCATGAGCCGTTATCTGGATGGCACATGGACGCCGCCTGCGCCGGTGCCTGCGCTCTCCGGGAAAGGCAACCAATTCCCGTTGTCTGTCACTGCAGACGGGCGCCAGATGTTACTGTCCGTCGATGGTCGCCTGCACATTAGCCGTCGTACCGGCAACGACTGGAGTCGCCCCGACACCCTGCGGCTTTCCGGGATACCACTCATGGGAAAGGGGGTGTTTGCACCCGACGGCAATGCCATCTTCCTGGAAGGCGCCTATTCCACCGGAAATGTGCTGATGGGGCCCGACGTGGATATTTTCGTCACATTCAGGGAACCCGGCGGCGAGTGGTCGAGGCCAATAGCGCTCGGCGCAGATGTCAACACCGAAGGCCAGGAGGGCAATCCATTTCTGGCGCCCGACGGCCGTACGCTCTATTACACCAGCACGGGTTATCCCGGACTCGGCAGTTCCGATATATTCATGACACGCCATACCGGGCCGCACTGGGCCAACGACTGGACACGCGCACTCAATCTTGGAAAAGAAGTGAACGACACTTATTCGCACCGGGGCTTCGGAGCCCTGACACCGGATGCTGCCGCGGCATTCTATACCCGGTACGATGAAAACGGGGGCAAGGGCGATATCTGGATGTTGACGCTTCCGGAGGTTGGCAAGGTAAAACAATAAAACAGCAACGGCCACCCCGCAGTCGGAGCAGCCGTTTGTCGCTGTCTATGATAATCTCGCGTTAAGATTCGAAGTATGGCAGGCCGGGGTTGGTTTAAAAAAACGATCGCGCGGCAGTAACCAGCCGGACTGAGTGTGGGAAAAGCGTTTCAGTGAAGGGAAAGTAGGAAATCCCGACTGTTGTGCGCCACCACCGGCGATCGTTTATTCTTTAAACCCGTAGCCCTGATATTATGCCGAGCATGCTTCGCATGTCGGATCGTCCAGGCTGCACACCTTGCCCGTAGGAATCGGCTCCGGCACCGACATTTCCACGGGGGCTGCCGGCGCTTCCTTGGCGGAAACGGAGGCGCTGACCACCGGGTCGGAAGTTTTGGCGTTGGCCACAAACTTCTGCTGGTGCTTCTTGCCGAGCGTAAACTTGATCGGGTCAGTCGCCGCTTTGGAGCGGAGGTAGTACATGCCCGTTTTCAGACCTTTCTGCCAGGCATAGAAGTGCATCGACGAGAGTTTGGAGAACGTTGCCGATTCCATAAACACGTTGAGCGACTGGCTTTGGCAGATATAGGCGCCGCGGTCGGCGCTCATGTCGATGATGACTTTCTGGCTGATCTCATAAGCCGTTTTGTACACATTTCTGATGTGTTCCGGAATGACCTCGATGCCCTGTATGGAGCCGTTGGCCGCCATGATGGCTTCGCGCATTTCTTCATCCCACATGCCCAGGCGCACGAGGTCGCGCATGAGGTGCTTGTTCACCACGATGTGGTCGCCGGCCAGCGTTCTGCGGGTGTAGAGGTTCGAGGAGTACGGCTCGAAGCACTCATTATTGCCCAGTATCTGGCTGGTGCTGGCCGTCGGCATGGGCGCTACCAGCAGGGAGTTGCGCACGCCGGTTTTCATCACGCGCTCGCGCAGGGCGTCCCAGTCCCAGCGATTGGAGGGCTTGACATTCCACATGTCGAACTGGAAAATACCCTGGCTCATCGGCGATCCCTTGAAGGTTTCGTAGGCGCCGTGTTTTTCGGCCTGGTCGCAGCTCTCTGTTACCGCAGCGAAATAGATGGTTTCAAAAATATCCTTGTTCAATTGTTTGGCGCCGTCGCTGTCGAAGGGCAGCCCCATCAGGATGAACGTATCAGCAAGGCCCTGCACACCCAGCCCGATGGGGCGGTGGCGCATGTTGGAATTGCGGGCTTCCGGAATGGGGTAGTAGTTGATATCGATCACCTTGTTCAGGTTGCGCGTCACGACGCGGGTGATGTTGAACAGGTTATCGAAATCGAACTGGCCGTCTTTCACGAATTTGGGCAATGCCAGCGAGGCGAGGTTGCACACGGCTACCTCATCGGCCGAGGTGTATTCGATGATCTCGGTGCAAAGGTTGGAGGAGCGAATGGTTCCCAGGTTTTTCTGGTTGCTCTTTTTGTTTGCGGCGTCTTTGTAGAGGATGTAGGGCGTGCCTGTTTCCACCTGGCTTTCGAGCACGGCGTTCCACAGGTCGCGGGCTTTCACCACCTTGCGGGCGCGGCCTTCTTTTTCGTACTGATGGTACATCGCCTCGAATTCGCCGCCATACACGTCGAACAGTCCGGGCGCCTCGTTCGGGTCGAACAGCGACCAGTCTTTATCGTCCTTGACGCGTTCCATGAACAGGTCGCATATCCACAGGGCGTAGAAGAGATCGCGGGCGCGCATTTCTTCCTTGCCGTGGTTTTTCTTGAGTTCGAGGAACTCGAAAATATCGGCGTGCCAGGGCTCCATGTACACGGCGAACGCGCCCTTGCGCTTGCCGCCGCCCTGGTCCACGTAGCGTGCGGCGTCGTTGAACACGCGCAGCATCGGGATAATGCCGTTGGAAGTGCCGCCGGTGCCCTTGATGTAGGACCCCGTGGCGCGTATGTTGTGGATGCTCAGGCCAATGCCGCCTGCCGACTGGCTGATCAGGGCACAGCGTTGCAGCGTCTCGAAAATACCCTTGATGCTGTCTTCCGTCATGGTAAGCAGGAAGCAGGAAGAGAGCTGCGGCTTGGGTGAGCCTGCGTTGAACAGCGTCGGCGTGGCGTGGATGAACCAGCGTTCCGACATGAGGTTGTAGGTTTCGATTGCCGCTTCGATGTCTTCACCGTGGATACCGACTGCGACGCGCATGAAGAGGTGTTGCGGGCGTTCCACCACTTTGCCGTTCATGCGCATGAGGTAGGAGCGTTCGAGCGTTTTAAAGCCGAAATAGTCAAACTCAAAATCGCGGTCGTAGATGATGGCCGAGTCGAGTTTGGTTTTGTGCTTCATCACGATTTTGTGCGTCTCTTCGCCGATGAGCCCCGCGCGTTCGCCGGTTTTGGGGTCTACGTAGCGGAAGAGGTCGTCGATCACCTTGGAGAAGGTCTTTTCCGTCTCTTTGTGCAGGTTGCTCACCGCGATACGTGCTGCCAGCAGGGCGTAGTCGGGGTGGATGGTGGCCATGGTGGCGGCCGTTTCCGCTGCCAGGTTGTCGAGTTCCACTGTTGTCACACTGTCGTAAAGGCCCATGATAACCTTTTTGGACACTTCGATCAGGTTGACGTAGTTCGTATCGAGGTTGTAGGTGAGCTTGCGAAGCCGCGCGGTGATCTTGTCGAAAGATACTTCTTCACGGCGTCCGGAACGTTTGATTACTTGCATGGTAATGGTTTGGTTTTCTTTATTTTATGTTTCGATTTCTGCGATCATCCTTCATGGCTGGAGTATCGGAATAAGGTCGTTTTCAATGTATTGCCTCAGCAACGCATTTTTCACGGCGCCTTCTGTTACTAAATCCACTTTCATCCCGAGTATGTCGGACAATTCCTGTTCGATCTGTACTATTTTCAACAACCCGATGTGCTCCTGCAACTTAACCAACAGATCCAGATCGCTGTCAGGCCGGTTGTCGCCACGTGCCCGCGAGCCAAATACGCCGATCCTTACCGGCTGATAGGGCTGGAGGATGGTGATAATCTGTTGTTGTTGTTGGGTTGTGAGCATGGTAATGGTTTGGTTTTTGTCAGATTTTGAAACTGTTCATACAAAACTTTCAGCATGTTAGTACCCACCCCCGGAATTCCCGGAATCATAGCATAAACATCGTTTTGCTCATCCTATAATTCCGAAAATTCTGAAAAGGGAAAAAGCGTTACGCCGTCTGGTCGTCGACCGTTGCGCCCGGCGCGTTGCGTTTTACGGAATCGATGCCGTTGTCGCGTCCGGCTTCCGATTCATACATTTCGCTGGTACCGATCACCTGGCCGTTGGTGGCTTTCAGGTTGAAGTAAAACTTGCCGTTCTTGGCCGTGAGGCGCTCGAAGCGGGCGTCGTTTGCGCCGTTTTTGCGTACAGATTCGACGCCGTTGGTACAGCTGCTTTTGGTTTTGTATCCTTCGCTGGCGAGGATAACTTGCCCGTTGTCGGCTTTCAGGTTAAACTGAAATTCGCCGTTTTTGCGGGTTGAAATAACAAATTTACCCATAATTGTATAGTTGATTAGGTGATAGATCTAGTTAACAGGGTCCAGGGTTTTCTACTCTTTTACAATGCGCTGCACCCACATGGTCTTTGCCCCGATGAGGCGCACGACATACTGTCCGGCAGCGAGGTCTGCGATGTTCAGTGCTTCGTTGTTCCATTGCTGGCGCAGTGCGGTGCGGCCGGCGAAATCAACCAGTTCAACAACGAAATCGCCGTTTGACGCGGCGGCATTGCTGTTCAGGCTGATATTCAACAGGTCGGTCGCCGGGTTGGGCGATACCTGGAGTTCGTCGGCCGGCTGCAGATCGTGTACCGAAGCCGC
Source organism: uncultured Bacteroidota bacterium (assembly GCA_937861115.1). Lineage (GTDB taxonomy): Bacteria > Bacteroidota > Bacteroidia > Chitinophagales > Saprospiraceae > M3007. The sequence goes on from CALMBD010000084.1 coordinate 34,491, forward strand.
TTGCAGGGGCAGGATGATATCCTGTGTTTTGGCCTCGCCGGAACATACGCCGGCCTGATTGCCGTTGTCGCGTTTGAGCAGGAAGGACAGGCCACTGGATAGCGCCTGTTGCGGGGTAACGTTATAGAACGCGGCCAGCGAAGGGGAAAAAGTGAAGCTCCAGATGTTACTGCCCTGGGCGGTCATTTTATGCGCTTCGTTGGAATTGTCCCATTGTCCGTTGCCGCCGGAAGCCAGGTTTTCGGAAGGCATCCAGGTCCAGATATACACATCCGGGGTCGGGTTGCCGATGCCGATGTTCGGGCAGTTCGTCTGGCCGAGATCGACATACAAGGTGACCGGCTGGTTCGGGTTAACCTGAATGGGATCGGTCCACGCAATCTGCGCCTGAGCGCTGAAAAGGGTGACGGCCAGGGTAAAGCAAGTTGACAAAAAGCGGTTCATAGTTGATGAATTTTGCGCTGTGAAGCAGTTAAGGATAGACAAAATCATCGGTAATATTTATAGTTAGGTTCCTGATCAGAAATCCGCGTCGGTAGTAAAAACCTGTTCTTCACGCTTTGTCATCACGCCCGCTTTCTGGTAGTCGCCCACGCGTTTTTCAAAGAAATTGGTTTTGCCCTGTATGGAGATCATATCCATCCAGGGGAACGGATTGGAGGTGCCGTACACCTTTTCGTTGCCCAGCGACATGAGCAGGCGGTCGGCTACAAATTCGATATACTGCCCCATCATTTCAGCATTCATGCCGATGAGCGACACGGGCAGCGCGTCGGTCACAAATTCTTTTTCAAACGTTACCGCCTCGGTAATGATGGCTTCTATTTCCTTCGGATCAAGTTTCTCGTGCAACATGGAATAAAGCAGGCAGGCAAAATCGCAGTGCATGCCTTCGTCGCGGCTGATCAGTTCGTTGGAAAACGAAAGCCCCGGCATAAGACCGCGTTTTTTCAGCCAGAAGATCGAGCAAAAGGAGCCGGAGAAGAAAATGCCTTCTACCGCGGCGAAGGCGACCAGCCGGTGCGCAAAAGTTGGCGCGTTGTCGATCCAGCGGAGTGCCCAGTTGCCTTTTTTCGATACACATTCGAGGTTGCGCAGGGCGTTGAACAGGAAGTCTTTTTCCTTGGGGTCTTTAATATAGGTGTCGATCAGCAGCGAATACATTTCGGAGTGGATGTTTTCGATGGCGACCTGGAACCCGTAAAAACAGCGTGCTTCAGGCACCTGTACCTCACGCATGAAGTTGAGTACCAGGTTCTCGTTTACGATGCCGTCGGATGCGGCAAAGAACGCCAGTACGTGTTTGATAAAATGGCGTTCGTCGTCGCTGAGTTTGTTTTCCCAGTCGATAAGGTCGGGTGTAAGATCAACCTCTTCCACGGTCCAGAAAGAAGCCACCGATTTTTTATACCATTCCCAAATGGTGGCATGCTTGATCGGGAAAAGCACAAAACGGTCGGGATTCTCTGCAAGGATCGGTTCGGTATTGTCTGTGGTCTGTGTCATGGTCTGCGTCAGGCTGTAAGGACTTTTTATTGCGTTAACACTGATTTTCAGGCGGCGACTCCTCTACCCCGGAGGATATCTGCGAGAGATGAATTCCGGAAATGGCAACTCCTGTGCGATCGTAAAAACCGTGTTGGAGTTTTCTATAGTAGAGAAGGGACGTGCTCTGGAAAGGCGGAGTAAACACAGCACTGCATTTACATACAGATGCAATAGCGAAAGTACAGGTTTTTCAGGCGCACCAAAAGATAATTTTCCACAAAATGTTAGTAATTTTCACAAGTTATTGGTAATCAATGCCTATTAAAAATGACTTGTTTTGTTAAAAATGTTGATAACTCTTGTTGGTAATTTTACGGAAAAATTCGGGCGCGCAACGGATTATTAAAACAACAATATTTAAGCACCTATTTTTGAGAAAAAAAGAAGCCCCGGCGCCCCGTCTGTGAAGTGAGGATGTATGTGGAAAATTTTTGCGCAGGTAGCGTAGATGTATTGCTCGGGCTGCGTCGCTGTTGCCTGCGCAGAAAACCTGTCTGTCATGTAAACCCTGTCGAATTACTTGGCATCCCCGTTTCCTGCCTGCTACCGGAAAACCGACTTCACCATTTTCACCCGTTCCGCCCAGAAAACGGCGACATTCGAACGCGGTGCGCGACAAATCCAAACCCCTGTGCCGCGTTCGCGGGCCAGCGGGTTTTCGACCCTGCCGACCAGCCGGATGTCGGCAAACAACCGCTGCACATCCTCGCCGGGGTCCTCGCTGTTGATATAAATAAGCGTTTGCACGGCCGGGTCGATGTGGTCGGGCGCCCAGAGCCGGTAGGCGTCTGAAAAACTGGCCACTGCCATGCCTGCCGGCAGCCGCCCGGACAAATGCTCGACGGCGCCTGCCTCGCCGTAATTCTCGCCATACACGAGGTAGGGGTCATTCCCGGCCATCTCAATAGCCCTGTCTGCAAGCCCGGCCAGTTCGTCCCAGCCGAGCATGTCGGCAAAATCCTGCGGCAAGGCGTGCAGGGCGCCGTCTTCCCAGCGCACCGCCCCGTCAATGCCCGCATCGTAGGTCAGCCAGTGGAAATAGGAAACGGCTCTTTCGCCTGAATACAACGGCATACCCACCGGAACAAGCGGCAACGCCAGGAGCACAACGCCCCCGCCGAGGGCAATTTTCTGCCAGGGTCTTTTCAGGATTTTGTCCCAAAACACGGCTCCGGCAGCAAACAGCACCGGATAGGCGCCTAAAGTGTAATAACTTTTGCCGCTCAGCAAGAGGAAGATCAGCAGGAGTGCCACGTAAAACCAGCCGAACAAGCGGTAGGGTTGCATGCTTTTTGAAAACAATAAAAAGCCCAGTCCTGCCAGCCATAACACGAACCCGGGGCCGTGCATCAGGAACTGGTCGAGCAGGAAATGGACCGGCTGTACGTTGTGCAATTGATTCCGGGCGAGTTCCTCCATGTGGCGGATCACGGGAAAATGATAGTGCCACTGCCACAGCAGGTTGGGCAGTATGAGGAGCAATGCCAGGGCTACCGCCTGCCAGAGCGGTTTCGAGGCGAGGGCTTTCCGTCCGGGTGTCAGCAGCAGCGCGACAAGCAGGGCCGCTGCCCAGAAAACGAGGGTGTATTTGTTCAAAAAGCCTGTTCCAGCAACTATACCGGTAAACCACCACCAGCGCGCATCGCGCGTATTGATCCAGCGCAGCAGCCCGAACGACAACAGGGCCCAAAACAGGATATCGAACGGCACGGGCTGCAACATGGTATTGACGCGCAGCCAGGCTACCGAGACCAGCATGGCCATGCCGCAAATGACTTGCGCCCAGTTGCCGCCGCCCAACTCGCGCACCATGCGCAGGGTGATCCACATCAGTGCGCCGCCAGCCAGGATGGATGGAAGCCGCGTTGCCCATAGGGAATCGCCGAGAAAAGTCTGCGATGTCCAGGTCACGGCGCCGATAAAGGGCGGGTTCGACCAGTAACCCCAGTCGGGATGGCGACCCAGGGCGAGGTACAGGAATTCATCGCGGTGGTAGCCGAAAGCAGCTACGGTAGCGAGATGGAGCAGAATTTTGAAGGCGGTGAAAAAAAAGACGATGGCAGGATTTGTTTTCATATCAATGGCATGCAAGGGGAAAGATAATGCCGGCCGCGAATGGCGAAAGTGTATAATGCGGAATTTTTACTGCCGCTAGTGGTCAACCAACTTAGTAACTGGAAAAATGGGGTGATGAATTTTTTGACTGAAGAGGCGTTTGGAGGGCGTAATGCCGTGTTCATTATAACCGACAAACAACGAAGTCAGGCATAAAAAGCATCCGTCAGTTTTCAGGAACTAAGTTGGTTGACCACTAGTTCGTCGGAAATAAGACAAAGATGTGTTTTAGCGCACCTCCAAAGTCGAAAAAAGATATTTTTGTCTGCATTTTTAATCAAATCTCTTTTCCCATGAACAGATTTACTTTCCCGCTTTTTGCTTTCCTGTCCTTTTTTCAAAACCTTAACGCGCAGGTGGATACGGTGCCGCCGGTGGTGGTGTGCAAGCCGGCGCTCGATATTCCCGTAAACATTCCGTGTTTCGCCACCGTTTGGCCGTCCGACTTTATCGTTAGTGCAACAGACGATTCTTCCCTGCCCGTTCAAACGGGTATCCGCAAATCGTGTACGGGGGATGGGTTCCCCGAAAATGGCAGCTACCTGATCTTCACTGCTGCCGAATGGGGTACGGCCCGGGTCGAATGCTGGGCGCGCGACGCTGCCGGAAATACCGGTTCCTGCACGATGACCATATTTGTGTCTGACGCTGCCGGAAGTTGCGATCCGAGTTATACGATCAGGACTGCAATGCCGTCGGGATCGGGAATACAAAACGCGATGATCGACGTTGCCGGCGCAAACTGTTGGGGCGACTCGCTCAAATCGCTTTACGAGACCTGGCTCGACGGAGCAATTACGGGTTTTGGCTTCATCTCTTTGCCCGGATACAACACAGGTGTCACGCCAGAGAAAAATGTAAACCCGCTGAATGGCGTTACGACGAATGACCTGTTGCTGATCCAGAAGCATATCCTTGGTATTCAATCCTTTGATTCGCCTTACAAACTTATTGCCGCCGACGCGAATCAGGACGGCAAGGTGACTTCCTTTGATATATTAACCCTGCGAAAATTAATGCTGGGTATTACCAATGAATTGCCCAACGGCAAATCCTGGCGTTTTATCCCGGCGGATTATGCCTTCCCCAATCCGGCAAACCCGTTCCAGCCGCCCTTCCCCGAAAGGATCGATATCCCGAATACGGCTGACCCTGTGCCGACGGAGTTCCATTTTATTGGTGTGAAAATAGGCGACGTCGACTACTCCGCCGACCCCAACCAGTAACCCGCCTTCGGTAAACCTTCGGCGGGCAAGCCGCTCACCGGCTTAAAGCATCCTTCTTCGCTGCATGACCCAGTACAACCCGCCGGTGATGATCCCGGTGAGTACGATGGTAGCGTAAAAAGCCGAGGGGCTTTCGGGAATGCCGTTCGGGATGTTCATGCCGAAAAAGGAAGAGATCAGCGTGGGCACCATAAGCACGACGGTGATGATGGTAAGCCGGTGGATCACCACGTTGAGGTTGTTCGAGATAATGCTCGAATAGGCATCCATCGTGCCGTTGAGGATGTTGGTGTACACATTGGCCATGGAAAGCGCCTGCGAGTTGTCGATGATGATATCCTCGAAGAGCTCGGTCATGTCTTCGTCGCCGTTGATGTGCAGGAAATCGGTCCGCTTCATTTTCATTTTGAGCAACTCATTGGCATTGAGAGAGTTAACAAAATAAACGAGACTCTTTTCGATGGCCAGCAACTGCCTCAGGTCGGAATTGCGGCTGGAGTGCATCAGTTCCTTTTCGATGCGGTTGCGGCGCAGGTTGAGCGTTTTCAGGCAGGAAAGAAAATGGTAGACGTTCTGTTCGAGTATCTGCAGGACGAAGTTTTTTTCATCGACCGGGTTGAAATTGCGCACGTTGTTTTCCAGAAACTTGTCGAGCACCGGCGTTTCGAACGCCGAAATGGTGATGACGTGTTCAATGGTAAGAATAATGCCGATCGGTACGGTGATGAAATAGGCCTCGTTCTCTTCCTGCGCATTCTGGTTTTTTACGGGGGTGTTGATCAGGATAAAACGAATATCCTCGTCGCGTTCGTACCGCGCGCGTTCGTCGAGATCGAGCGAATCGGTCAGGAACACGTGGTCAAATTCGAACCGGCGGGCAAAGTCCTCCAGTTCGTCAGGCGCGAAGGGTGGCGTAAGATGCACCCAGCAGCCGGGATCCGGCTCTGTCAGTTCGACGAGCTTTCGTTTTTCGCGTGTGTAATAACGGATCACTGTCCATCGAGGGTGCAAATGGGTGAAAAAAACGGCATTCGGGGTAAAAAAATCACCTTTATTTACAAAAGTGCTGCAAACTTACGTCACCTGTTTCTGGGAAACAACCATACACCCGCCTTTTGCTGAAAAATTCCTCAGTGCTGAAAAATTTAATTTGGAGAGTAGTTATTTTTTAGATTTTATGAAAATTTATATTTTGTAAAACGGTTCATAATCACATTAAATTTTACAATTTCCCGGATATGGCCACTTTTAATAAAAATCATGGCGCCAGGAGAAAAATATTCCCTATAATTGCGTGGTTTTTTGCACCAAAAAGTAATGCCATTTTAATCGATCACGGCGCAGAACGTATCAAAGTTTTCAATTCAATAATCCTCCCCTCTCTTAAATAACTGGAATTTTCTTCCTGTGCGCTCGTGAAAAGTTGCCCCCTGTCTTCCGGTTGGGCACCCTTTTTTGCTTGTTCAACTACATGCGGGCCTTCAAATCAAATGATTTTGTGAATTTTCGTGCATCCGACGATGCAGCATTTTATCGAATCGTTGTATCTTCATTCAGATATCCGCATTTTGCGGATAAGGTTTTAATCCAGCTTTTTACCATGAACGACGACCTCCAAACCTTACACACATTAACGAATCAAATCCTTGTTGCTCATGCGCGTCTTTACACCCCGTCGTTTATTCTGTATTACCTGGTGCCTGACTATTGCCGCCATTTCAGCGGTGAAGGGTCAGGTTTCGGACGTTTCGCCAATCCTGCTTGACGGCCACCTGCAGCGCCACGTGATCTCGGCGCAATCTGCCAGCCAGTTTATTACATTCAATAACCTCATAAAGGGAGAGACTTATTCCCTTATAGTTCCTGATGACCCAACGCTCAACGGCTGCATGCCTTCGATCAGCGCCGGCGACCAGGCTACCAAGGTGCTTGATTATGACGCTTCGGTGCACCAGCTGAAGTTTGTTGCCGGCGAGACCGACCTGACGTTCCGCCTGGATTATCCCTGCGACTGGGATGCCGACAATCCGCCCAGACACTATGTTTCTGTCGTCTGCGAAACCTGTCTCAAAAAGGACCTCAACGACTACCTTAAGGCGCTGGCCGTGCTGGAGGTGGTTTCCGGTGTCAGTGCGGAAGAATTGGTCCGCGAGGTTATGATCGGGGGCGATTGCTTTGACGTAACCAATGTGACTTATAACGGTAATCCCGGTCAGTTGGGTACCTTTTCCAATGGTCAGACCAATATCGGTTTTGCCAACGGTATGATCATGGCTACGGGCGATGCCACGGTTGCTGTCGGTCCCAACGGCTCCGATAATGCCAGTGCCGGCTACGGCGCATCCACGCCCGACGGCGACCTTTCCGCCTTGTCCGGCAGCGGCAGCCTGTTCGACCTCGCCAATATAGAGTTCGACTTTACCCCTACACAATCGCCGCTTACCTTTGAATACGTGTTCGCCTCGGAAGAGTACTGCGAATACGTAGGTTCACAATTCAATGATGCATTCGGCTTCTTTATCTCAGGTCCCGGTATTTCGGGCCCCTTCGGTGGAGCGGCCAATATCGCCTCTATCGGTCCCGGCAACTATGTGGCCATCAACAACATCAACCACCTTTCCAACGCCGGTCTGTATGTAAATAACCAGGGGGCATCCAGCGGTAACCTTTGTGGCCAGGCGCCATCCGCCTCACAGGCGGTGAATGAGGTGCAGTTCGACGGTTTCACCCGGAAACTGACGGCTGTGGCTGCCGTCATTCCATGCCAGACCTATCACATCAAACTGAAAATATGCGACGTTGGCGACGGTATTTTTGATTCCGGCGTATTCCTTAAGGCTGGTTCTTTCGATGCCGGCGGTAACGCCTCCGTGGAATGGCTGGTCAACGGCGAATCCGATGTCAACGCTGTGTACGAAGGTTGTGGAACGGTGCAACTGGTGTTCGACCGCATCGGCGCCAATACATCCTCCCCGTTGCCCGTACAGTTTACCGTAACCGGAACGGCAACCCCCGGTCTCGACTACACCCCGATCCCGCAAACCGTGGTGATCCCGGCGGGTCAGGACAAGTTATATCTCACGGTTCCCATCGTTGCCGACCTGCTGACAGAGGGGCCCGAAACAGTTATCATTACCCTGCTCAGTCCCTGTTCTTGCGTCAATCCGCAAATCGAACTGGTTATCAATGATTTGTTGCCGTTAACGGCTATCCCCGACACCACCACGATTTGTGGCCCTGGTGTGGGTACGGTAAGCGTTACCCCCGAAGGCGGCGCAGAGCCTTATACCTTTCACTGGAGCAATGGCAACACCGACCAGACGCTCTCGCAATTTGTCGCGGTATCCACCAACTTTAACGTAACCGTTACGGATGCCTGCGGTAAAACGTACGTCACAACCGCGCGCATTAAAGTAAAAGCGCCGCCGACGGCAAAACTGCTGCCTCCGGCGCCGCAATTATGCCCCGGACAGGTTTCCCAGATTCAGGTCACCTTTACCGGAACGGGGCCGTTTGAACTGGTATACCTACTCAACGGCGACCCACAATCGCCCGTAACCGGAATTACGGACAATCCCTATTTCCTGCAGATTGACCAGCCGGGGCTCTACCAGATACAAAGTGTGACGGATGCCGACGGCTGTGTGGGGCCGGGACAGGGGGCCCTTCTGGTGACGACATCAACCCTGAACCTGGCGGGTGTGGTCACCAATACCACATGTGCCGTAGGCAACAACGGCTCGATCAATACGACCGTAACTGGCGGACAGGGCCCATTCAATTATGTCTGGAACGGTCCGCAGAACATACCCAACTTCCCCGACCCTACCGGCCTTCAGCCCGGAACATACAACGTCACCGTGACGGATGGATTCGGATGCACGAATGCGCAGGTGTTTACGGTCGCCGCGCCACCTGCAATTGTACCTACCTTTGATAACATTATGGGAGCGAACTGCTCCCAGCCAACCGGCGGCAGTATCAACCTGACCGTATCGGGCGGAACACCGGCATACACCTATAAATGGAGTAACAACTTTACCGGTCAGGATCCCGCGGGACTTGGTCCGGGGGACTATATCGTCACGATAACCGACATGCTCGGGTGTTCTACCACGGCTACGGCCACCGTACCGGGCGATTTCAACGCGCCCACTGCCGATGCCATTGCTCCGGATGAACTGACCTGTCTCGTTACCTCCGTCATTGTCGACGGCTCCGGTTCCAGTATTGGTCCAAATTTCACCTATAACTGGACAGCCTCCGGCGGCGGCAATATCCTTAGCGGCAACGGCACCCTCTACCCTGTTGTCAACAAACTGGGCTCTTACACCATCGTGGTGACCGACCTGAACAACGGTTGCACGGCGTCGCATACGGTGCCGGTGACGGGCGATTATACCCCGCCGACCGCGAATGCAGGTACACCTCAATCGCTGACCTGCGTGGTGGATACGCTGACCTTAAATGGCTCGGGATCTTCCTCGGGTTCCAATTTCGTATACAACTGGACGACAGGCAACGGCAATATTGTCAGCGGCAACGGCACCCTCAACCCGGTTGTCACCCAGCAAGGTACCTACAACCTGCTCGTGACCAACAACCTGAACGGTTGCACCAGCACGGCTTCTGTTGTGGTAAATCTGAACGTCACGCCTCCGGTGGCAGTAGTCGCCCCGGGTGGCCAGATCACCTGCACCACGCCTACGATACAACTCAGCGGTTCCGGCTCCAGTATCGGCTCGAACATGTCGTATAACTGGGTGCCAACTAATGGGGGCTCCATCAGTAACGGGGTCAATACCCTGAATCCAACGGCCTCTGCCACAGGCACCTACACCCTTGTTGTGACCAACAACACCAACGGCTGCACGGCTTCGGCATCGACTACGGTGACCAGCAATGCCAGTCTGCCCACTGCAGTAGCAACCGTTTCCGGGATTATTACCTGCAGCGTCGGGCAGGTCACGCTGAGTGCCAACGGTTCCTCTTCAGGTCCCAACTTCAGTTACCAGTGGAATACGGCCAACGGGCAAATTACCAACGGCCAGAATACGAACCTCGCAACGGCAGGCGCTGCCGGGCTTTACACCCTGGTTGTGACCAATACCACCAACAACTGTACCGCGACATTCAACATCGACGTCATGGACGACCTTGCGCTGCCAACCGCAAGTGCAGGTAGTCCACAGACGCTGCTGTGCTCCCAGCCCTTGCAGACGCTCGACGGCAGCGGTTCCAGCAGCGGTCCGAACTTCACTTATCAGTGGTCGGCTATATCGGGCGGCAATTTTGTTACACCCAACAATATCCAGAACCCGCAAGTTAATGCACCGGGTACCTACCAGATATTGGTGACCAATACCCAGAACGGTTGTACCGCCACCGCTCAGGTTCAGATCATGGAAGACGCCAATGATCCCGTCGTTCAAATTGCTCCGCCGGGCATTCTGAACTGTACAGTGCCGCAAATCACGATCAATGCGAACGGCTCCAGCACCGGTCCTACATATTCCTACGCCTGGACGGGCCAGGGTATCGTTTCCGGCGACAGCACCTTATCGCCCCTGGTAAATGCACCAGGCACCTATAACCTTGTCATTTCCAATTCCGCGAATGGCTGTACTTCGGAGCAGGCGGTTGTCGTATCTCAGGATATTATCGACCCGCCGGTTGATCCGGGGCTCAATCAGGTACTGAACTGCAACAACCCGCAGCTGCAACTCGGCGGACCGGGTAACCCCACGGGTTCCAATTTCACCTTCAACTGGAGCGGCCCCGGCTTCGTCAACGGCCAGAATACGCCTTCGCCGTTGGTAAGTCTGGACGGCACATACACGCTGCTGGTGACCAATATCACCAATGGATGTACGTCGCAGGCCACTGTAGACCTGACGCCGGATTTTGTTGCGCCGACTGCCAACGCCGGTCCGACATTCCAGTTGACCTGTCAGCAGGAAACATTCACCCTGCAGGCGACCGGCAGCACCGGAACCAATTTTACCTACGAATGGACAACGCCTACGGGCAGTTTTACCACACCTTCGAATATACTGACGCCCACTGTAGATGCACCCGGCACGTACAACCTGCTGGTGACCAACACTACAAACGGCTGTACCCAAACTTCGAGCGTGGACATTTCACAGGCTGCCGACATTCCCACCGTTACTATTGCAACGCCATCCATTCTGACCTGTGCGAATGCAACCGCCATCCTGAACGGCGGCGGCTCCAGCACCGGCCCGGAATTTAGCTATCAATGGATCGCTTCCAACGGCGGCAATGTATCCAATGGCGTTAACACGCTTAACCCGGTCGTCAACCAGCCCGGTACTTACCAACTGGTTGTTACCAATAACACCAATAATTGTACTTCCGATGCGACCATTCAGGTGACCCAGGATATTGCAGCACCCCAGATTGACGCCGGCCAGTCGCCCACCATTACCTGTGCCGACCTCGTGGTCGATCTTTCGGGTTCGGTAAGTTCTCCGGGTACATTCACCTACCAGTGGACAGCGACGAACGGCGGCAATATCTTCTCGGGTGGCAATACGCTTACGCCGCAAGTGGATGCTGGCGGCGACTATGCACTGCTGGTTACCAATACTCAAAACGGGTGCACAAGCACCGACGATGTTCTGGTAAACGTCGATCAGGTTGACCCGGTATCCCTGATCGCAGCGCCGGCCGTTCTGACCTGTGCTGCCGATCAGATCGTACTGGATGCCACGGCTTCCAGCACCGGCGCCAACATGACCTACGACTGGACGACTATCGGCGGCAGTTTTGTCAGTACCAGCAACAACCTGCAACCGGTTGTAGACGGACCGGGCAATTACTTCCTCCTGGTAACCAATACCGACAACGGTTGTACGCAGTCGTATGCGGTCGAGGTAACACAGGACATTCAAAGCCCGACAGCCAACGCCGGCACGAACGGACTGCTCACCTGTGCGGTAACCTCGCTTCAGTTAAATGGGTCGGGCTCCAGCCAGAACGGCAACTTCAGTTACCAGTGGACGGCTGCCAATGGCCAACCGATAACCAATCCGCTCAGTCTGACGCCAACAATCGGTGCCGGCGGCACCTACACCCTGGTTGTTACCAATGAAGACAACGGCTGTACGTCTGCCGATGATGTGCTGGTGAACGTGGATACCCAGCAACCTGCTGCGGTCATCGCAACGCCCGGACAGATCACTTGCGTTCAACCACAGGTAACGCTCAATGGTACCGGCTCGCAAGGCGGCGCAAACATCACCTATGTATGGACGACTGCCAACGGCTCCATCCTGGCAGGCCAGGGCACGACACAGTTGACTGTCAATGCAACGGGCAACTATACCCTGACGGTACTGAACACTGCGAACGGATGCTCCAACACTGCCGCCGCCGCCGTGACGGACAATATTGTGTTGCCCGATGCCGATGCCGGCGAGCCGTTTACCCTGACCTGCTCCATACTTAAGGTTACGCTGCAGGGCTCCGGTTCATCTGGCGCCAACTTCGGGTACGCCTGGAGTACGCAGGGCGGCAATATTGTTTCGGGCGGCAACTCACCCACTCCGATTGTGAACCAGCAGGGTCTCTATACCCTAACGGTTACCAACCTGAGCACGGGCTGTACACAGACCGACGATGTGGCCGTTTCGGTGGAAACAAACATACCCACCGACTTTCTTGTATCGCTCGAACCGCCTTCCTGCAAGGACAATGACGGTGTCATTACGTTCGGCCAGGTGACCGGCGGTTTCGGCCCATACCTGTACTCCGTCAACAACGGTCAGACCTTTGTTTCCAAACTCGACTTCACCAAGATCACGCCGGGTACGTACGACCTGTGGATACAGGATGCCAACGGCTGCGAATTCCACAAGACGCTTACCGTGCCAAAAGCACCGGACCCTGCTGTGACGCTGGCGCCGGAGTTCAGCATCGACTTTGGCGATTCGCTCCGGCTGGAGGCAATACTGCCACCTGGGTATCCGCTTGCACTGATCGATACGGTGATCTGGACGCCGCTCTATGGGCTGACGTTCGACAGTTACACCATTCCCGACCTGCTCACGCCGACTGCCAAGCCGTTCAAACCGACCGAATACAAGGTAACGGTCATCAGCGGCGACGGTTGCGAGGCCAGCGACAGGGTGTTGGTCCGGGTCGACAACGAACCGCACATCTACATACCCAATGCGTTCTCGCCCTGGAAAGAAGACGGCGACAACGATGTGGTATATATTTTCGCCGACGAGGGGCAGGTACGCCAGATTCAGTCGTTCCAGATATTTGACCGCTGGGGCGAACAGGTATTCCTGCAGCAAAATTTCCAGCCCAACGATCCTGCGTATGGCTGGGATGGCCGCCTGCGCGGCAAACTTCAGACGCCGGCAGTATTTGTGTACTATGCTGAAATTGAATTAGTTGACGGACGCGTATTGCTTTTCAAAGGCGATGTTACGCTAGTGCGTTAACACCTCAAACCGGATCACACCGAAGCCGCAGACCCGACACCGGGTTTGCGGCTTTGTGTTTTACCCTGGAAAATAATTCGCTGCATGGCGCCGAATCTCTATTTTCGCACAGGAATTTTCAAAACAAACCTCCAACTCAACTTTTCAAACTATGACGGACATACGCAAATTTCTCCCTTTGATCCTGCTTGGCCTGGCGGCCATCCTCGTCTTTAGCATGTGCGGCTCCTATAACAACGCAGTGAGCAAGGATGAAAATGTAAAAAAAGCATGGTCGCAGGTGGAGAACCAATACCAGCGTCGTGCTGACCTCATCCCCAACCTGGTGAATACGGTAAAAGGTTACGCCAACTTCGAGCAACAAACTCTGCAACAAGTGGTGCAGGCCCGGGCTTCTGCCACACAGGTGAAAATCGATGCCAACAACCTGACGCCGGAGGCTATCCAGCGTTTTGAACAGGCACAACAGGGCCTGTCGGGCGCTTTGGGCCGACTGCTGGCTGTTTCCGAGAATTATCCCGACCTGAAGGCCAACCAGAGTTTTCTCGATCTGCAAAAACAACTGGAAGGCACAGAAAACAGGATATCGGTCGAACGAAAGAATTTCAATGAATCTGTACAGGATTTCAACGCCTATATCCGCCGTTTTCCGACCAATATTCTTGCCGGTATGTTCGGCTTTTCACCCAAAGGCTATTTCCAGTCTGCTGCAGGCTCGGAAAAAGCGCCAAATGTTCAGTTTTAGGGATAAATGACAAGGGTTAAGCGATAAGTACAAAAATCACTTACCCCTTAACCCTTACCCCTTATCACTTAACACTCAAAACAATGCTTTTCACCAAAGAAGAAGAAGCCAGCATCGTGCAAGCCATTCGGGCGGCAGAGCGCCGAACCTCGGGTGAAATTCGGGTGTTCGTGGAAGATTATTGTATGCGCGACCATCCGGTGGAGCGGGCGGCAGAAGTCTTTCACCTGTTCGGAATGTTCAATACGCAGGCCCACAACGGCGTACTGGTCTACCTCGCCGAGAAATCGCACCAGTTTGCCATTTGGGGCGATACGGGTATACACGAACGGGTAGGGTTCCAGTTTTGGGACAAAGAAAAACACCTGCTGCGCGAATACCTCCAGCGCGACGAGGCTGCTGATGGCGTCCGCGCTGTCGTGACCCAAATCGGCGAGCGACTCAGGGAACACTTCCCGGTAGACGAAGACAAAGATGAAAATGAACTACCCGATGAGATCATCTATGGTTAACGGTGAACGGTGGACGGTAGACGGTGGACGGCGGACGATCGCAGAACCCGGGCTCAAATGCCCGGCACTGCTGCGTTCTGCCGCTGCATACGGTTACTGCATACTGTTCCTGTTTTTGCCCCTGCTTGCTTCGGCTCAGCAGGACAGCGACCTGTTTCCCCCGAAACCGGACCCCGCCGTATATGTGCACGATTATGCAGGCTGGCTGTCGTCGGGCGAACGCATGGCCCTCGAACAAAAACTGGTCCGGTACTACGATTCCACGTCTACGCAGATCGTGGTGATGATCCGGCCTGATATCGGTGATTATGATAAATCCTCGTATGCTTTCGAACTCGGCAATCGCTGGGGAATCGGGCGAAAGGACAAAAACAACGGCGTGGTTTTGCTGGTCAAAACCGAGCCGCCGGGAAGGGGAGCGTTTATTGCAACCGGTTACGGGACGGAAGGCGCCTTGCCGGACATAACCGCCGGGCGCATCATCCGCAACACCATGATCCCTTATTTTAAGCAGGAGCAATACGCTCAGGGGATTGACGCGGGGACAGACGAAATCATCAGGGCTTTGTCGGGTGAGTTCACAAATGAAGGAGAAAAGGGAAATGGCGGTGGTATTCTGATACTTATTGCCATTCTGATCATCATCCTTTTGGTTATTATCAGCATGGTACGGGCCAGCAAAGGAACCTGGTATACCCACGACGGCACGGGACTCCCGCGCCGTTCCCTTCGTCGCGGCAACGATAACTGGGGCGGCTGGGGCGGCTGGGGTGGCGGCGGTTTTGGCGGCGGCAGCGGCAGCGATTGGGGCGGCGGAGGTGGCGGCGGTTCCTTTGGCGGCGGCTCTTTTGGCGGCGGCGGCGCAGGGGGAGACTGGTAGGCTACACAAGTAATCATCCCGAATGGATATGTTCCACAGCCCAATGTCTACCGTAATCAAAAAATGAGTGTACAACAAGGACCCATATACGTAGCATACTCGGAAGTCCATGGTAAAGGCGTATTTGCCGCCCGCGATATCGAGGCGGGAGAGGTGATCGAAGTTTGCCCGATCATTTTATTCCCGAAATCGCAGTTGGCGGATATCCGGAAAACCGTGCTGGACGACTATTATTTCGACTGGGGCGAAGAGGGCGAATGGTACGCCCTTTGCCTGGGCAACGGCTCGTTGTACAACCACTCGTATGAGCCAAATGCGGAATACGGTATGGATTTCGAGGCCCAGACCATCGATTTTTACTGCCTGAAAGACATTCCGGCAGGCGATGAAATATTTATCAACTACAACGGCGATGCCGACAACCGCTCAAAAGTGTGGTTTGAGCAATAAGCATGAAAAAACAAGCCGAACCCGCCACCTATGAATCGGCGTACGCCGAACTGCAACAGATCGTGCAGGCATTGCAGGAAGAAACGGTCGGTATCGATCAGTTGGCTGAAAAAATCGCACGCGCCACCGAACTCATCCGATTTTGCCGGGAGCAACTGCGTGCAACGGGCGAGGATATCGAGCGTCTGACGGAGAAATAAAAAGCCCCGCGCCGCTTTGGCGCAGGACTTGCCGGATTACAATATCTGATGAGCGTTTATTTCTTTTTCTTTCCAAAGGAATCCCAAACACCCCAGTCCTTGATTTTTTTTCTTTCCCGTTTGGCCAGAACGTACCGCACCGAAACGCTGGCCCCCGTCCATTCGAATGGGTGTACCTGGTCGCCGGAGAGGTGCAGTTCAGGTTTCCAGTCGAATGCAAAATTCAACCGGCCCAGGGTTACTTCCAGTCCGCCGATGCCGGTCAGACCGAATACATTGTTTGCCACCGCGTCATTTTCGAGGCCGTTGGCTGCGCTGCGCCAGTAGTAATGGGCGCCGCCGCCGGCGTACAGATTCAATCCGCGAAACAGGATCTTCCGGTGGTGTTCTCCGAGCAGGGTCACACCGATTTCTTCCGAGCGCAGCGGGGTGTGCAGTATTCCTTCCACCGTCCAGTTATCGACGATGTGCTGCTGCGCGGTCAGGTTGATGCCGTTGTCCAGCCGGATACCCACGGCGGTTTTGTAGGATTGACCGAAGGCGAGGTTGTTTATCAGGGCCACGGTAAGGATGAGCAGAAAGCGTGTCTTAGTCATATCGAGCAGTTGGTTTGCCTGTATTGCAATGAATTTGAATTAAAAACGCACCCTGATGCACCCCCTGTTATCGATGAAATGCTGCTTTAAAGTTTTTTTAACCGGAAGGGCGCTATTTTCGCCCGACAGTAAAAATATTCGTTAAAAAAACTGCATTTTGAAGGCTTTCTGGTTTCGCGTCCGACAATTGCTGTATTTCTATAGCCGTGCTGTAACCAAATATCAACTCCACTCGCCGTTCGTATTCGATCTGGCCAATGCGGTGCTGGAAGACAGTCGCTGGTATTACGCCTTCCGCGATGTGGAGGCCGTGCGCAACCAGATGCTGGCCAGCGATGTCCAACTGGAGGTTGTGGACTACGGCGCCGGACATTCGGGTTCCCGGACCGGCAAGGTTACGGTGCGCAAAGTGGCGCGCGATGCCGCCAGTTCCCGGCGGCAGGGGCAGATGTTGTTTCGGCTGGCAGACTGGGCGCGGCCCCGCACCTTGCTCGAATTGGGCACCTCGCTTGGCATCGGCACCATGTACCTGGCCGCAGCGGTGCGTTCTGCCCGGGTTGTTTCACTGGAGGGGTGCCCCGATTTTGCAAAAGTGGCCCGGATAAACCTGGATTTGCTGGATTTAAAAAACGTATCAATCCTGGTTGGCGAATTTGACCATACCCTTCCCAAGGCACTGGAGACCTTGCAAAAACCCGATCTCGTATTCATCGACGGGAACCACCGCCCCGAACCGGCGCTCCGATACTTTGAGACATGCCTGGCCAGTGCCGGTCCGGATACGGTATTTGTGTTCGATGATATCTACTGGTCGCCCGGTATGCTTCAGGCCTGGAAGCGAATTCAGGAACACCCGCGTGTCACGCTTACCGTGGATATGTTCGATCTGTCTCTGGCATTTATTAACCCCGATCTTCGCGAAAAACAGCATTTCAGCGTCGTACCTGTCAGGTGGAAGCCCTGGAAAGTATGGTAGCAGAGCCAATGGCAGGACGATCCCGTACCCGCAACCTCCAACCCGTAACCCGTAACCCGCAACCCGTAACCCGCAACCACAGCAACCCTTAACCACCCGATATGCAACTTGACATAACGTACCGCCAGATATGGAAGATTTCTGCCCCAATAATGCTTGGGTCGGCGGCACAGAATGTTATTGCCCTGAGCGACGCGGTGCTGTTGTATCATCTGGGCGAGATCGAGTTTGGTGCGATTGGCTTTGTGGGTGTTTTTTACATCACGATTGCAGCGATCGGGTATTCTTTTTCGAGGGGCGGACAGATCATGATCGCCCGGCGGATGGGTGAAAAAAAGCCCGGTTCGGTGGGCCACGTTTTTCACACGATGCTGCTTTTTGAAATGGCCCTGGCGGTGTTGATGTGGGCTTTTATGAAGTTTGCCACGCCCTGGTTTTTTCAGATATTTCTCGACCACTCGCCGGCGATATACCAAAAATCGCTCGAATACATACACTATCGCGCCTACGGCATTTTCTTCAGTTACGGCGGCATTGCCCTGATCTCCCTCTACAGCGGCATTGCACGGCCGGGTATCATCTTCATCGATACCGTTATTCTGGCAATTGTAAATCTGGTGCTCAACTACGGACTGATCTTCGGCAAGTTCGGCCTGCCGGCCATGGGCATCGGCGGTTCGGGACTGGCCAGCAGCATTGCAGAGGGCGTAGCCTTTGCCGTGTTTGTCGCCTATATGGTGTACGACAGGCAGAACCGGCCGCTTCGTATTTTCACGGTGCCGGAACCCGACTGGCCCCTGACGCGGCAGCAACTCAATCTGTCGCTGCCGGTTGTTGCCAATGCGGCAGTCGGGCAGGGGAGCTGGGTGTTTTTTTTCGGAATGGTGGAAAACCTTGGACCGCGGGCGCTGGCTGTTTCCAACCTTGCCCGCACGGTTTACCTGCTGCTGTCTATTCCCATGTGGGGATTTTCTTCCGGAGCCAATACCCTTGTCAGCAACCTTATCGGCCAGAGCCGGCATCGCGAGGTGTTGCCGGCCGCCTGGAAAATAGCCCGGTTTTGCTGGGGCATTTCGATGATCATAGCTGTTCCGATACTGTTGTTTCCGGGGAAAATACTTTACCCCCTGCTCGGAAAATCGGACATGAGCCTTATCGGTGAAACGCAGCCGGTGTTTTATCTGCTGCTGCTGATATTGTCGCTGGCAACGGTCGGCGTCGTGTTTATGAATACCCTGGCCGGAACAGGCGCCACCTGGTTCGGGCTGAAACTGCAGGCCATTACCGTATTCATTTACCTGGGATACCTGTTTGTCATTACCAATTTTACCACACTGGGATTGTTGTGGGTTTGGGCTGCGGAAGTATTGTACTGGCTCGTGATGATCGCTCTGGTATTGTACTACCTGCGTACCGAGCGCTGGCATGCCATGAATTTTTAAAAATTGTTTGAATTGTACTTTTGTCAATGCCTGAACAGCTCCAACAACTTCCTGCATTTCCGGAGCAAAATGTTACCCAGGTAAACATCCCTTCCGCGCAGTTGATGGAAATTTGTGCCGTATTCAACCTTAATATTGCAACATGAAATACTGGCTGAAAAAATGGACGGCATGGGAATACCTCCCCTGGTGGATTGCAAATGTCCCGGTATACGGCATCTGGCTCTGGTTTGCTGCCCGGGCCAGGCACCTGGTATTCTTTTCCAATGTCAACCCCGATATTCCCCTCGGAGGGGCCATGGGTGAGTCGAAATACAATATCCTGAAATTGCTCTCACCCGATATTCTGCCGAAAACCGTCTACGTAGACGGCGGGACGCAGTTTGCCGATATTGAACGCGCGCTGCAGAATGCCGGTATCGGATATCCGCTGATCGCCAAACCCGATGTGGGCGAGCGGGGCTTCCTTGTAAAAAAGATCCGGAACGAGGATGAACTGAAGGAGCATCTGGCCCGCTATCCGGTCGGTTTTATCATCCAGGAGTTTCTGGTGATGCCGATCGAGATGACCGTCTTGTACCACCGCTATCCCGATGGAAAGCGATTTGGCATCACATCGGTCTGTATCAAGGAGTTTCTCTCGGTAAAAGGCGACGGCGTGGCCCCGGTGCGCGAATTGATGCGCCGTGATGTTCGGGCGGCCTTACAACTCGCGCGATTCGAACGGGAGTTGCCGGAGTTGCTTGATGATGTCCTCACAGATGGTGAAGTGCGGTTGCTCGAACCCATCGGCAACCATTGCCGGGGGACCAAATTCCTCAACGGCAACCACCTGATTGACGATGCCCTGCTTGCCGCCTTTGAACCGGTATGCGCCAGGCTCGGGGGGGTCTTGTACGGGCGTTTCGACCTGAAGTGCGACAGCATCGACGACCTCCGCAAGGGAGCGTTCAAGGTGATGGAGCTCAACGGTGTATTCGGTGAGCCAGCCCATGTGTACGATCCTGCCTTTGGCATGTGGCGGGCATATCGCGACTTTTACCGCCACTGGCGCATCCTGTTCGAGTTGTCGAAAGCGCAACGCCGCCGGGGTATCCGGCCCACCCGGCATCAGGATGCCCTGCGGCTCATCAGGAGTTATTTTCAGTATAAAAAACAATTGGAAGCCCGATTACCCGCCTGATAAGCCTTATATTTGCGCCTCACCAATTATTTTTTTGATGACTATTGCAGAAAAAAAAGTAGTGTCCGTGCACTACACCCTGACCGAAGGTACTGCCGAAGGTCAACTCGTGGAGACTACCAACGGTGGCGAGCCGCTCGCTTTTATTTTCGGGGTCGGTATGATGATCCCCGATTTTGAAAAAAACCTGACCGGCCTTAAAGCCGGAGACCAGTTTTCTTTCGGCATAAAGGCAGCCAACGCCTATGGCGAATATGATGAGACCGCACTGGTCGAGGTTCCCAAAAACATGTTTGAAGTAGATGGTAAAATTCCCGACGGCCTTCTGGAAGTCGGCAATATGCTGCCCCTGACCGATCAGGATGGCAACCGTTTTAACGGCATGGTCGCCTGGGTTGGCCTCGACAAGGTAAAACTCGATTTCAACCACCCTATGGCCGGCGTCGACCTGTTTTTCACCGGACATGTTGAAGGCGTGCGCGACGCCGATGCTGCTGAACTGGAACACGGTCACGTTCACGGGGCCGGCGGGCACCACCACTAAGCTGTTGGCAGACACCAACAGAGCCGGGCATCGAACCCTTTCGGATATTGTATTCTTCCGGATGAGTTCGATGCCTTTTTTTTAGATGAAAGGCTTGTTTTCACCATCTTTGTGTGCAATTCAATCGGGCCATAAATGGATACCCACGGTAATCACACCGGACATTATCATCGCCTCTCGCGGGCAGGACTTTTAATTACACTTGGAATTATTTTTGGCGATATCGGAACCTCTCCACTTTATGTGATGAAGGCCATTGTAGGGGAAGGCGCAGTGATTGATCGCTTAGTGGTTTTGGGTGGCGTTTCGCTGGTATTCTGGACGCTCACGCTTCAGACCACCGTAAAATATGTGTGGCTTACCTTGCGGGCTGATAACAACGGCGAGGGAGGGATATTTTCATTGTATACCCTCGTGCGGCGACGCGAGAAATGGCTTTTGTATCCCGCCTTACTCGGTGGTGCTGCCATGATCTCAGATGGCATGATTACGCCACCCATTTCTGTTTCTTCGGCAGTGGAAGGGCTGGAATTGAAGTATCCCGGATTACCGACGATGGGGATTGCCATATTTATCATTTCCCTGCTATTTTTTGTACAACGTTTTGGGACGGCCATAGTGGGCAAAAGTTTTGGCCCGATCATGTTCATGTGGTTCCTGGTACTGGCTTGTCTGGGCCTGGCCAATATCGGACATGATCTTGAGGTGCTCCTTGCACTAAGTCCCCATTACGGGATTAACCTGTTGGCGACGCATCCAAAAGGTATTTTTATTTTGGGTGCTGTTTTTCTGTGTACTACCGGTGCAGAAGCCCTTTATGCCGATCTGGGGCATTGCGGCAGACAAAACATTCAGATTAGCTGGATTTTTGTAAAAACATGCCTCGTACTCAACTACCTGGGTCAGGCTGCATGGCTACTGCACCATGAAGGATTTCATCTCGATGAGAACCCGTTTTATTCTATGATGCCGGGCTGGTTCCTTTGGCCGGGTATCATTATTGCTACCCTGGCGGCAATTATCGCGAGCCAGGCGCTTATTTCCGGGTCATTTACGCTGGTATCCGAAGCCATCCGCCTGGGCTTGCTACCAAAACTTACGGTAAAGTTTCCAAGTAATTTGAAAGGGCAGATATATTTGCCGGCAGTCAATACCTTCCTATGGCTTGGTTGTGTCAGTATTGTATTGCTCTTCAAACACAGCGGTCCAATGGAGGCGGCTTATGGCCTGGCTATCGTGCTGGCTATGCTCTGTACTACAATACTCCTTTCTAACTGGCTAATAATCAAAAGAGTAGGCCAGATTTGGGTCTGGTTGATATTAGTATTCTACCTTGGTCTTGAAGGCCTGTTCCTGATTGCAAACGGTTCTAAATTCCATGAAGGCGGTTATGTCACCCTTGCAATGGCCGGTTTGTTGTTCAGTGTGATGCTGTTGTGGGTGAAAGCCAAGGGAATTCGTAAGAGATATTCGGATGAGGTCAGGATCAGGGACTTCCTTGACCAGCTTATTTTATTGAGCAATGATGAGGGAATTCCCAAATACGCGACAAATCTGGTATTCCTTAGCAGTGCAAAAAGCCCTAAAAAAGTGGAGGAGAAAATACTGTACTCTATTCTCCAGACCCAACCCAAACGGGCAGACGTTTATTGGTTCGTTCATATCGAAACTACCGATGAACCGTATACTATGGAATATGAGGTGAACTCCATCTCCCAGGACGACGTGTATAAGGTTAACTTTCGACTGGGTTTTCGTGTACAGCAGCGTATGAATGTCTTTATGAAAAAAGTTGTGGAAGAGCTTGTTGAAAACGAAGAACTTACTGTGTATTCGCGCTACCACTCCATTGGGAGCAAATATCCTACAGGCGATTTTCGTTTCGTGTTGATACAGGAATTCTTATCTAATGAGAATGAGTTGCCCTGGTTTGAACAGATTATTATGTCCATTTATCTCGCGGTAAAAGGGTGGGTATCGTCGCCCAAAAACTGGTTTGGCCTCGACAGCGATTCGGTCGAGATCGAACAGACACCGGTATTGCTTAAACCGGTGGAGGAAGTCCATCTGAAGCGGGTTTACAGGCATCAGTAAGGGTATTATAAAAACACAAAGCAGGCGAGGAGCTCCAGTTGATCCCGGTCCTGATCATTCATCGCAAAATTTAATTTATGTTCAAGGGAACCGTCAAATTCTTCGATGAATCAAAAGGATTCGGCTTTATCACAGAAGAGGCTACCCAAAAGCAGGTTTTTGTGCACCAGTCAGGGCTGTTGGAGAAGGTGCGCGAAGGCGACCGCGTAACGTTTGAGACCAAGCGCGGGAAGAAGGGAATAACTGCTGTGTCGGTAAAGCGCCAGTGACTTATGCCCGGAAAGTAAAAGTGTAGTTCGCCCAGAAATTCCAGAGCGTTACCACACCCGTAGCGATGAGTTTGGCGGTGTAAAACTTCACCTGGCGGCGTTCGTTGAGGAAATAAATGATGCCGTTGTTCAGGCCCAGGCCAATCAGTGAAGCCAGCAGGAACTTGGAAAACTGCATGGCGATGGAGGGATCCTGGCTATGGAAGGTCCAAACCCTGTTCAGCAGGTAGTTGCTCACTACGGCACAAAGAAAACCGGTGCTGTTGGCGACGTACTTATTAAGGTTCAGTTTTTCCTTGCAAATCCAGGTAATACCAAAATCAACGCCTACACCGGAAGCGCCGACGATGCCGAATTTCAGAAACTTCAGGATTAATTCGCTCATGTGTTGTCCTTAGAGGCGGCGAAAATATCGAATTCGCAGAATCTGCAGCCAATTTTCTAGTTTCTATCCTTCACCTGCATATTCGCCTGCACCTCCAGCACCCCATCCGTGCCTTTAAGCCGGTCGATCAACGCTTTTTCCTCGATTTGAGCGCTGTCGTAAGCGATCACCCAGATGTTTTCTGCCGACTGGCGCTGCAGGAGCTGGAGTTTGATGTCGGTAAACCGGGCGATCCAGTTGCCTGCATTGATCTCGGGCTTGAGTTTTACGATCACTTCCTTTTTTGTTTTTTGGGGAACATCGTTCGGGTTGACGCCTCTTTTGACCTGGAACCCGTGCGCTTCAGCAAGGCTGGTCATCAGCGCTTCCAGTTCCAGCAGCGGGACCGGCCGGTCGATCGACCCCCGCACGCTCTTGCTTTTTTCGCCTTCATAGGCGGTCAGCGTGGCATACGGCGCGTCCATGACCTCCGATTTGATCAGTTCGGGATATTGCCACAGATTGGTCTCCTTCACTTTGGCTTGCAGACTTTTCAATTCTTCCTGCGTCAGCCGGAAAGAGTCTTTACCCATTTTTTCTGCGTATCGAAGGCCTTCATACCGCACCAGGCCATTGTTCAATGCGCTGAGTTTGAATACCGGGCAAAAGCCGAAGCAGCCGCTGGTTTGCAGATCGACCAGGTTGGTCGTGTCTTCTGTTTTATTGCATTTGCCTGCGGCAAGCAGAACAATTGATACGAGGGTAATGAGGATGGTTTTCATGTTAAACGGTTTTGCTTTTTATACGCAATAATAGGTTTTTTTCAGGGATTACCGCTGAAGTGCGCTCTCCAGGTCCCCCACAATATCTTCAATCGCTTCAATCCCTACCGATACCCGCACCATCCCGTCCGTGATCCCGTTCTGTTCCCTGATCTCCTTCGCCACGTTCAGGTGCGACGACGAAGCGGGGTGCAGGATGAGGGTGTCCACATCGCCGAGCGTAGGCGCCAGCGTGCAGAATTTGATGCGATTCATACATTTTATGCCTGCATCCAGACCGCCTTTCAACTCAAAACTGAGCATACCGCCGAATCCGTTGCGCATCTGTTGTTTGGCCAGTGCATGGTCGGGGTGTGAAGGAAGCCCGGGGTAGTTGACGCGTTCCACTGCCGGGTGTCTTTCCAGAAATTCCGCCAGCGCCAGGGCATTGGAGCAGTGACGCTCCATGCGCAGGGCCAGGGTTTTCATGCCGTTGTGGGTGAGCCATGCCTCGAATGGCGAGCAATTGGTGCCGGCGAGTTTCATGGCGCGCCACACGTGTTTGCGCATGGCATCCTTATCCCGGCCCACGATGACTCCGGCAGTGGAGTTGCCGTGGCCGTTGAGGTATTTGGTAGTGGAATGGATGATGAAATCGACGCCGTGGGCAAAGGGGTGCTGCAACAGCGGCGTGCTGAAAGTATTGTCGATGGCCGACCACGCACCGTGCCGGCGGGCCAGGTCGGCCAACAGTTTAATATCCACACAGGCCAGGGTGGGGTTGGCCGGTGTCTCGCAATACAGCATGCGAATCTTGTTGTCGCGCTGCAAAGCCGCCTCCACAGCCGCCGGATCGCGCAGGTCGGTCAGCACCGTTTCCACGCCAAACCGGCCGAATACCGCTGTCAGCAGCTCTGTAGTACCGCCATACAGGTTGCCCTGTGTCAGCACCTTGTCGCCGGCTTTTAACAGACCCATCAGCAAAGTCGATATGGCCGACATGCCGCTGGAAGTCATGATCGCCCAGGCCTCCATATCCAGACCGTGTGTCTCCAGATCGGCGATCTTGGCGGCCACGGTATCCACCGTAGGGTTGGCATAGCGGCTGTACACGTGCCCGCTTTCGATGTTCCTGAATATTTCTATTCCCTGGTCGATATCGTCGAAGGCAAATGACGAGGTGGCATAAATAGGCAGCACGTGCGGCGCGGTGGTACGGTTGTCGGGGCGTTCCTTTACGGTAAGGGAGTTAATGTGCATACTTTAGTTGTTGTAGTTATTCGTTTCGTCATTCGTCATTGTCGTCATTTGCCGTTTTGTGGGAATGTATGGAAGGGGAGGTTGTCGAAATATTGAATACCCTGGCTATTGTATTGAAAATCAGGCTCTTGTGCTTTATCGCCACTATTCCCGATAGATTTAATGTATTTATTGAGCATTTGGTGGCATCTAAGCAGGAGGTTGGAAACACGATCGAATGTCGGCTTATCCAATAGTTTACGGGCATGAGATTTATTAAGCCAGGTTTTTGTCTCTAATAATGATCCTCGCGCATAAAAACATGCCTAATCCCCAGGCCAGAAATGCTCGCATACCTTGCGCAAATACTCCCCGGGTTTTGCTTTTGAGGAGAGGAACAGCGCATCGCGGCAGCCCATCTCATAGGGACAGTCGTTGAGGATGGCGTCGGGTTTGCCGTCCATGTCGATATCGCCGTACCAGCTGATGCTGACGGCGGGGTTGATCTCCTCCGATTCGGTTCGTACCCATGGCGTGAGGTCTTGCAGTACGGGTGGCTGGGTGGTGTAGTCGAGCAGGGTAAGCTGGTAGTCAGTGACCCGGACATACATGTACTCGTTGTTTTCCATGCGGGCGCAGCCGGTTGCGGTGAGCAGGTAACTGGGCTTTAGGGTGGTATCATTGAGGACCATCATATCGCCGCCGGGGTGAATGGATACGGTGGCGCCGGGCGACAGTTCGCCGGAAAGATACATGTCGCGCACATCATAGATGCCCAGCGGGCCGGCATAACCCGTTTTCATGGGTTCGAGGCTGCCGATGATAAATTTGCTCTCGTCGGGCTGGTTTGTTTTGAGCATCCTGATCTTTTCGCCGTACATCTCGTTCATTTCTTCCACGAGGCGAACGGTGATTGGCCGCAGTTCGTCGGCAAAAGAATCCCGGCGGTATAAGCCGTACCAGTTCAATTGGGGCAGGGGAGTGTCATTGAAGAAAAAATCGCCCTCGTGGTACAAACCGATCGTGCCGGTAACATAGGCGCCGAACACATACCCCGTTTTGCCCTTGTAGCGCACCTTGAGCCAGGGAGCGTAAGGCGACTCGGTGTCGAGCGTGTCGGCCTGCACCCATTGGCCGTTGTTCCAGGCCTCTACAAATTGCACGACGGCGCCTTTTTGCAGGGAGGCGACTTTTTTTGAATTGATGTCGGGAGCATCGCGCATGTTGAGCGTGGTCGCGGTGACGACCAGTTCTTCCGGGAAAAAGGGCGTGTTTTGTGCAAGAGAGAGTCCGCTAAAGGCGATTACTGCAATCAGGATACAAAATGAGTTTCTCATAAAACGCAGTTTTGAATATGTATCGGTTAAGGTAAACTGACGGCCAGGGCAATGCAAAAGTATTGCGAAGAAACTGTTTTAAAACCCATGCCGTAGTGGAGGAAAAATTTTGCCGGCGAAGCAGGCAATTCCATTGAGTTATAACCCGATGCCGCAGTTTTCAGTAAAGCAAAACCACCTGAAACCCCAGCAGCCCCTTTTTGACGGGCAACAAAATAGTTTCACCCGGTTTGGTCAGGGGGTAATAGGCCTGTTGTTTGTACCTGAACCGGTATCCGAGGTCGCCGTCCCTGACCGCGAGAAAATAGCCGGTCGGCCGGATCTTCTCGCCTTTCAACAGGCCGTAATTGGAAGAAAAATAGGGTGTTTCAGCGATAAACTCAAACTTCATATAGGTCGTCTCGCCGGCGCTTCGGTTGAGCAAACTGGCCAGCAACGGGGCAAACAGGGGACAAAAGAGCAGGATGAACAATACCTGCGGCAAGTGGCGTTCCCAGGGTTTGAAATGTGCTTTCCAAAACCATAAAATGCCCCCGCCGAGGAGCAGGGCTGCCATCAGCGACACCCCGACCAGTTTGCCGACGCCAATCGTATTGGAAAAATACGGGAACTCGCGCACGTAAAGCCATATGGAGGCTACGAACACCAACACCCCCAGAAAGGCATATAAACGCAGCGTCAGGTCGGCTTTTTTCATGACAGACAGATCAATTGCCCAGGCGTTCCACTGCCGATTCCCATTCGGCATACACTTGTGCCAGTTCGGATTTCAGGTCGCCGTATTTTTTCAACTCGGTCTGCGAATCGGAGCGGGAGTAGAAATCCGGGTCGGCCATTTTTTCTTCATATTTACCGATAGCAGCTTCAATCTCCCCGATCCGCCGTTCGGCTTTTTGAATATTGCGCTGTAAAACCTTCTTTTCTTCCGCACCCAATACCTCTACGCCGTTGTCCGACATCCGGGCGCCGCCATCTGCCGGGCGCCTGCCGTCAATTGTTCTTTTTTCCACATCGCGCATGTTGTCCAGCCGCCGTTTTTCGAGGAAATAATTGACGTCGCCGAGGTGTTCGTACAGGTGCCCGTCGCGGAACTCCATGGTGCGTGTCGTGAGATCGCTCAGGAATTCCCGGTCGTGGCTGACAACCAGCAGGGTGCCCTTGAAGTCGAGCAGCGCCTGCTTCAGCACGTCCTTGGAGAGCATGTCGAGGTGGTTGGTCGGCTCGTCAAGCAGCAGGAAGTTGAACGGGCGCAGCAACATGCAAGCCAGCGCAAGGCGTGCGCGTTCGCCGCCGGAAAGGGCGGAGACCTTTTTGTCGACATCCTGACCGCTGAACAGGAACGCGCCGAGGATGCCGCGGAGTTTCGTGCGCATCTCTTCGGGCGAGTTGCGCTCCATGGTCTGCAACAGGGTTATTTTAGGATCGAGGGTTTCGGCCTGGTTCTGCGCGTAATAACCGATGCTCACGTTGTGCCCAAGGGTGGCCTTGCCGGACGATGCCGGCTCCTGGCCGATCAGTATTTTGGCCAAGGTGGTTTTGCCCTGTCCGTTTTGTCCGACAAAGGCTACCCGTTCGCCGCGCAGTATCTCCAGGTCGACGTTTTCCAGGACTTTAATATGGCCGTAGCGCTTGCTGAGGTGCTCTGCTTTGGCCACGACCTCGCCCGAGCGCGGCGCATCGGGGAAGCGGATGCGCATGGTTGCCGTATCGACGTCGTCAATTTCGATGCGCTCCATCTTGTCCAGTTGCTTCTGCATGGACTGCGCCATTTTCGTCTTGGTGGCCTTGGCCATGAATCGGTTAATGGTGCGTTCGCGGTCGGCGATCACGCGCTGCTGGTTTTCGTACGCATTTTGCATCTGCTCCCGCCGGTCGGCGCTGAGTTCGACGTATTTGGAATAGGCCGCCTTGTAGTCGTTGATCTTGCCGAGCGTGATCTCCGCGGTGCGGTTGGTGACGTTGTCGAGAAAGCGCCGGTCGTGGCTGATGACGATGACCATGCCCGGATAAGCGGAAATCCAGTCTTCGAGCCAGAGTATGCTTTCGATATCGAGGTGGTTGGTCGGTTCGTCGAGCAGCAGCAGGTCGGGACGGCGCAACAGCATTTTCGCCAGTTCGATGCGCATTTGCCAGCCGCCGCTAAACTCATCGGTGAGCCGCTGCATATCGGAGGCCTGAAATCCGAGGCCTGCCAGCACCTTTTCGGCGTCGGCCTGGCTGGTCGCGCTGCCCATGTGGTGCAGGTGCTCGGTCACGTCGCTCATCCGTTCGATGAGTTTATGATAGGCGTCGGATTCGTAGTCTTCGCGCACCGTGAGTTCCTGCTCGATCTGGTGCAGCTCTTTTTCCAGTTCAAGGATGGCGGAAAACGCCGTCATGGTCTCTGCGATCACCGTTTTGCCCTTTGGCAGGAGCATATCCTGGTGCAGGTAGCCGAGCGTAAAATGGGTCGGGAAAACGACGTTGCCGTCGTGCGGCGACATCTCGCCCGCGATGATTTTCAGCAGGGTCGATTTGCCCGCTCCGTTGCGGCCCACCAGGCCCACGCGGTCGCCGGGCTTGAGCACGAAATTGATGTAATCGAGCAGTACCCGATCACCGTATTTAACAAAGATATTACCAAGGGTTAGCATAACGGGCGCAAAGGTAGTTTGAAGTTGCGAGTTTAAAGTTCAGAGTTTGAAGTTTGGCGTTTGAAATGTGATGTTTTCAGGGTAAGGGAGCCGTTAACGCTGCAAGTGTCAGTTATTTGAGTTTCATGGGCGATGGGGAATAACGATAATCCCCGGGCGTTTTGTTTAACCACTTTCCTATATTACTTTGGCTCCCAAAAAACAGCATGAAATACGGTTACCTCCTCTTATTGTTTGCCCTGGGCGCTCCAGGGTTACGGGCTCAGCAAGCGCTCAAGCCCCAGGCCGATCGCCTCACCGATGCCATAGAGCCCAGTGTCATTGCCTGGCGCCGCGATTTTCATGAACACCCCGAACTCAGCAACCGCGAATTCAAAACTGCGGAAAAAGTAGCCGCCCACCTGCGCACGCTCGGTCTGGAAGTGCGCACCGGCGTGGCCAAAACGGGTGTCGTCGGCATCCTGCGCGGCGGAAAACCAGGTCCCGTCATCGGTCTGCGTGCCGATATGGATGCCCTTCCGGTTGTCGAACGGGTGGACCTTCCGTTCAAATCTGTCGCCAAATCGACCTACAACGGTGCTGAGGTCGGCGTGATGCACGCCTGCGGCCACGATACGCACGTTGCCATCCTGATGGGTACCGCAGAGGTGCTCTCCAATATGAAAAAAGACCTGGCGGGTACGGTTGTATTCGTATTCCAGCCCGCCGAAGAGGGCGCGCCGGAAGGCGAGGAGGGCGGCGCCGAACTCATGGTCAAGGAAGGCGTGCTCGACAACCCCAAAATTGAGGCCATGTTCGGTCTGCACATCAACTCACAGACGGAGGTGGGCCAGATCAAATACCGCCCCGGCGGCACCATGGCGGCGTCCGACTGGTTTTACATCTCCGTTCACGGGAAACAGTCGCACGGCTCACAGCCCTGGAGCGGCGTAGATCCCATCGTGGTGTCGGCACAGATCATAGAGGGTTTGCAGACCATTGTAAGTCGCCAGGTAAACCTCACCGAACAGCCTGCAGTGGTGACGGTTGGCAAGATCGAGAGCGGCGTACGCGCCAACATCATCCCGGAAACGGCGGAGATGGTGGGGACCATTCGCACGCTTGATACGGCCATGCAGCGCATCATCCACGAGAAGATTGTGCTCACTGCACAAAAGATCGCCGAGAGCGCCGGCGCCACGGCAGAAGTGCGTATCGAGAACAAAACCCCCATTACCTACAATGATCCGGCCCTGACGGAACGTGTGCTTCCCTCCCTGCGTGAAGCAGCGGGAACGGCAAATGTGGTCGAGCGCAAAGCCGTGACCGGCGCCGAAGATTTTGCCTTTTTCGGACAAAAAGTGCCGTCGTTCTTCTTTTTCCTGGGCGGCATGCCCAAAGGAAAGAAGGCAACGGATGTGGCGGCACACCATACGCCCGATTTTTACATCGATGAAAGCGGATTGAAACTCGGGGTGCGGGCATTTTGTTACCTCGTGCTGGACTATTTCGGAAGAAAATGATCCGGTTTATTGCTTAATGCGGCAACCATTTTTGAAGCAACCCGTAGGCGAAGGTGCCGAGCAGGGCGCTGAACAGGATACCCGCGAACATCATATACCCAAGTCCGATCATTGCATAGTGTACGGCAGGACAGCCGGCAATGGCCCATCCCACGCCAAAAATGAATCCGCCGATGGCGTAGCGGTAGAAACTTACTTTTTTGTCGGGTATGACAATCGGGCGACCTGAAATGTCCTGGATATGGAATTTTTTGATCAGGGCAAGGCCTGTCGCGCCCACCGCAACGGCCGTGATGATGATGCCATAGA
This sequence comes from uncultured Bacteroidota bacterium, assembly GCA_937861115.1. Taxonomy (GTDB): domain Bacteria; phylum Bacteroidota; class Bacteroidia; order Chitinophagales; family Saprospiraceae; genus M3007. The sequence goes on from CALMBD010000084.1 coordinate 65,893, forward strand.
TGTGAAAACCATCGAGATGCAACATTTCCTGCCACCTGTACCAGGAAATCAGTTCACCTTTTGTCAGGATAAACCCGAACATTACACCGGCGAGAATGAATTTTATAAATTTCATGATACAGTCGGTTTAAAGGTTGTTCAAAAGAAACGGCAGGAAAAAACTCGTGCTGAGTATTCCGCCGATCAGGAAGAATATTAATGTGATGAGGGAGGGAATCTGCAGGTTGGAAAGGCCGCTTACGAAGTGGCCCGAGGTGCACCCTCCGGCATATCGGGAGCCAAAGCCCGACAAAAAACCCCCGAAACAGAGTATCAGGGCAGCACTCGGAAACAAGGGCGATGTTGTGTTAAATAACTTGTCGGGCGCAAAGGGCAGCAGTTGATCTGCATCTACCTTTTCGATCATCCCCAACCGGAACATAAAAGCCTGTGTGTGTTCGCTTAAGGTTGTTTCCTGGCTTTCCGGAATAAAGTGCCGGGTGAGAAAGGCGCCAAGAATTATTCCGCCAACAAAAAACAGGTTCCACAACTGGTCCTTCCAGTCGAACCGGAAAAACGCGACCTTTTTGCCGGCGCCGCCTATGGCGCAGAGCACCCTGTATGTACTCGACAATCCGAAAAACTTGCCAAACAGCGTGAGCAGAAGCATCATGGCACCGACCATTATACCGGTGAAGGACCAATGCCAGTGGTCCGTAAGAATATTGAAATCCATACTGAAATTTTTAATAGCCCATTGATACGACAAGTATATCGGCTATTCCGGGAGTGTCCCGCGGCAGATGATTGGCTTCAAACATATCTTTAGCCAATAGCAAACCTTATTGATTCCGGCGAATGGAAACAGCGGCCAGTTGCACCTGCTCATCGCAATACCGTCACATCGCCTTCCTTGCTGTACGTTTTCGGCACGCCGAACAACTCCCCGGTCCATTCCAGCCGCCACACGTACACGCCCTGCAACGGTTGGCGGCCCTGTGTTCGGCCGTCCCAGCCTTTTTCCGGATCATCGGAAGTAAACACAAGGCTGCCCCAGCGGTCGTATACTTCCAGCCTGAACTGTTGCCAGGCGCAGGGCAGGAACACCTGCCAGATGTCGTTCACCCCGTCGTCATTGGGCGAAAAGACATTGGGCGTGTAAAAAGCGCAGGCTTTGCAGGTATAAAAATCGACCCGTACGCTGTCGGCAAAACTGCAGGCGCCGATATTTCCGCTCAGGCCATAGGTGCCGGGTGTTGCGACCCGGAGATCGGGCCGGTTGCTGCCGTCGCTCCATTGCCAATCCGTGAGTCCGGGTGGAACTGCCAGCGTCAGCAGTTCATCGTAACAGATCGTCGTATCGTTGCCCAGTTGGAAGGGCTGGATGATGTTTATGCCGACAGCTGTCGTATCGCCGGGACACGCACCTGCGGGGGGCACAATGTAGGCATATGTACCGGCCGGGTCTTTCTGCGGGTCGAACAGACCACCGGCGCCCGGCAATTGGGGTTGCCAGTATCCGCCGGGCTCGGGCGTTCCGCCGAGCAGGCCAAACAGATCGAAGGACGGGCTGCCGGCGCACACAGTGGTATCACCCGGCAATCCTGTGTTGGGCGGCGGGTAGATCGGCAAGTAAGCGTAGCGTATAGCCACCTCTCCACACACTGTGTATACCCGAAACTCGATGAGCCGCTCGCCGCGGACAGGATTGGGCGACAAGTCGCTGTAGTGCATCAGTTGTATCGCCTGGAGAAAGTCGGATGCATCTGCAGCGCCGCCGTTGACCAGTTTCAGTTGCTGCGGGTCGGGCGCCATGACGTCGAGCGCGCCGGGGATGGCATCCAGTTCCAGCACCTCGTCTGAGGTGGCATACAGGATACGTATGATAACAGAGTCGATGGGTTTTCCCGAAAACAGGTCTGCATCGAAGTCGGCGATCACGCTGTATGGGATACAACTCGTATCTGCCAGAAAGTCGCCGTCGTAGGCGCCCGAACTGTCGTCGCCATCAAGGTCAAAACCGAAATTGCTTTCCAGGACAAAATTGTCCAGCCCGCCGAAATCGGCTTGTGCACGGTATTCCCCGCGGATGCGGATACCTGCGACGTTGGCCAGGGCCGCACGGAATTCCGCCTGGGTCGGTATTGGGCCGTTCAGGGTGGTTTTGTGCCAGCCGGCGTCTTCGCGCAGGAGGATGTCGTAATGCGTCCAGGTAAGTCCCGGCGTAACCGCGTTATCGAATACCAGTTGCAATCCCCCGCCGAACAGGATCACGTCGGGGTCGCCGCCGAAGAGTTGCTGGTTGTTGGTATCGCTCACGAATTGGTCGTAGCGCAGGTAGGTGTCGTAGGCGTCGCATTTGGCGCCGTGGTATTTGGAAGGCGCCTGGAAATACCAGGTGCCGCCTACCGACTGGTCGGTGACCCGGATATAGCCGCCGGGATTACCGCCGTTGGCGAGCCATGCGGCCGTGGGGCTGGTGGCGTCGCCCGAGGTTTCCCAGCCTTCGTTGCCGGTGTCGAAAGTGCTGGTTTGGGCCAACGCAGTGGTGGAAAAGAGCAGCAATAATAACGCGGGTAATCGCATGGTCGCTATCGATTTTGAGGGCTGAAAGGTAAGGCCGGCAGTTGTTCCGGGCATGTTGTTCCGGTGGAAATCAGCGCCAGATTGCGACGGGGAGATCACTTTCAGGCCATGTTTTTAAAAAAATATTACATTGAAGGGACAGGTTATCAACATTTTGCGGATAAATGCGGGAAATAGCTGTTAGTTAAAATACTTGCCACAATTGATAGAAAACCAAAATGCAATTCTATTTTTGCCGCAGCCCTGATAACGCAGAACCGTGCAAAGCGGTTTGCGGAGCACTCTTAATCTTACTTACACACCGTGAAATCAGACAGTAACCAGTCGCAGCATTGGCTGCGGCGCCTCAAGCAGGTCGGCATTCGCAAGATTCTTGTTATCGCCGCCGGCGCTGCACTTTCCACCTGTGTTATCGCAGCAACACTTCATCTTTCCAAAAATCGCCAGGCTGCTGCTTTGGCCTTTGCTGCACCCGCACTCGACGCGTTACCCGTTGTACCGGAACACATGCGCTGGGGTTTTGCAACAGACGAATTTCACCTGTTTGACCTCGAATTGAAATCCGGAGACGTGCTGGGTGAAATTCTGATGAAGCAGGGACTTACCTATCCCCAGGTCAATACGATTGTAGAAAATTGCAAGGGTACATTCAACATCACCTCCATGCGTATGGGGCGCAAACTGAATTTCCTGTCTTTTGTGCAGGGGCAGTCGCCCGACTACATGGTGTACGAACCCTCGCCATACGAATACGTACTGTTTCAACTAAAGGAACCCTTCCAGATAAACCTGGTGAAACGCGACGTAAAGACGGTGATCGCCTCTGCGTCCGGCGTACTCGAAACAAACTTCTGGCAGGCGCTCATGGACAACGGCCTGAGTGACGAACTCGCCGACGGTATGATCGACGTGTTGTCCACCTCCGTCGATTTCTACCACCAGAAACAGGGCGATCGCTTCAAGGTGGTGTACGAACAGCATTATGTAGAGGGAGAGCCCGTCGGCACCGGCAAGATCATTGCAGCGGTGTACGAACGCGACGGCAAGGAATACTACGCCTTCAATTTTGAAAAAGAAGGCGAAAAAACGACCTATTTTGACTTCGACGGCCGGCCGGCGCGCAAGGCTTTCCTGAAGTCGCCGCTCAAATATTCGCGCATCAGCAGCCGCTACAACCTCCACCGCCTGCATCCGATACTCGGCTACCACAAAGCGCACCTCGGCACCGATTACGCCGCACCGAAGGGTACGCCTATCATGGCTGTAGCAGAAGGAACCGTACTGGAAGCCACGCGCAGGGGCGGAAACGGCAATTTCGTGAAGATCCGGCACGATGGTACTTACCAAACGCAGTACCTGCACATGAGCGGTTTTGCCAAAGGCATCCGTCCCGGCGCCCGGGTGGCACAGGGCCAGACGATCGGCTACGTTGGTTCCACAGGACTGGCGACGGGTCCGCACGTGTGTTTCCGTTTCTGGAAAAACGGCCGCGAGGTGGACCACCTGCGCCTGAACCTCCCGCAGCCGGAACCCATTAAGGGCGCGGTATTGGAAGAATTCAAGGTTGTGCGCGACCAACTGATCCGGCAATTGAACGTGGTGCCGTACCGTACGCACGAAGAAATCGAGCAGGAAAAGACGCAAGCCTTGCAGAAGGCGTGATCGCAGCGACAAAATGTCGCTTACCTGTCAGTTTTCTTTAAAAACGGCTGTCTTCCCGATGGAAGACAGCCGTTTTTAAATTCCGGGGTAATATGTGCTGCCGGTGGGCGTTTAGGGGAAAGTTCTTTGCATTGTTCAATTTAATACCTGTCCAATCCGATTTTTTAACAACAATCTGTCTTCAACATGAAAAATGTACTCGTAATCCTGCTGGCCGCCAGCGCAATCACTTTCTTCTCCTGCAACAAAGACGACAAAAGCGGTGATGTCACCCTTAATATCCGCCTGACTGACGGCCCCGGCGACTACCAGCAGGTCAACGTCGATATCCAGGAAATCCGGATCAAAACCACCAATGACACCGCCCAG
>CALMBD010000085.1 GCA_937861115.1 uncultured Bacteroidota bacterium
GGTAGTACGCAAACACCGGAATATCGTCTACAAGACCGTTGCAGTCGTTGTCCAGACCGTCGCACAATTCCGGGGCGTCGGGGTTGAAGGCCGCGTCGCCGTCATCGCAGTCGAGGTTGTTGGCCACATAACCCGCCGGCGCTTCGCTCAGGCAGGTGTCCAGTTCGATATTGCCGTCGCCAAAACCGTCGCCGTCGCTGTCCAGGTAGTACGCAAACACCGGAATATCGTCTACAAGACCGTTGCAGTCGTTGTCCAGGCCATCGCACAATTCCGGGGCGTCGGGATATACTGTGGCGTCTTTATCGTTGCAATCTTCGTAGGAGTAATAGCCGTCCTGGTCCTCGTCTTTGTAGAAATAGGAGCGCGCCAGTTCGAACGCCTCGTTGCCGATCTCGATACCGATCAGGCGGCCGGGAATATCGTCAAAGGGAGGGTGGATACCGCCCCAGATACGCGACAGGCTCGTTTGGTCGGACGCATCGCGGTACGTTGCCCATTGCAGGGTCACGTCGACGCTGGGGCCTTGTTCCAGTCCGAGAAAACCGCTGTTGGCGCCGATGTGGAATTCACCCATGCCGCCCGGGAAATACTCGTCGCCGGTAAGCCGGGTGAGCGTTTCGGCTGCTGACCGTGAAAACGTAGAGTGTCCGGAAATATAACCGGCAAAAGGCGGCGTCACGAAGGTTTTTCGCTGGTATGGCCACCATTCTTCACCTAAAATCCAGCCCACGCCCGCAATCTGATTGGCGGGATTGGTCACGTAGTTTGGTCCCCGCCAGGTATAGAACTTGACTTTACCCACATTCTCGTTGCCTGCTCCGGCCAGCGGATCGCCCGGCTCCACGAGTTCGAACAGTCCGGGGATCAGGTCTACACCCGCCGGATCGTAGGAGGGCAGTCCCGGATCGGTGCTTTGCCCCCTGCCAGCCATATAGCGCAGGGCCGTTACAGGCCGAGTTCCATCATACCAGCCCTTGATGCCCCATGCCGTTATAGCGGCATCGTGCAGCGCGCCGCCAAGGGCCAGGTAAGCTTTGACATCCCATTCCAGGTTGTCCAGAACAGGACCTTTCCCGTTGAATCGTTTGACAAACTGGGGATGGTCGCTGACATAATTCAGAATGGAGAACCAGTGTCCCGGTGGCGTTTCAGAGTTGGGGCCGTCTGCCCAGAATTGTGCCAGCACACGGGTATAATCGCCACGCGGTACTATTTGAGGTTCATAAGGCAGGCCCGTTCGCGGGTTGGTATCGCGGCCAACGCTTTGGTCGCCGCCCTCTGTAAAGTTGTAAAAATTGTGGTATTCCGCCCAGGTTTGGGGATAGGACTGGTTGTTGCCGTTTGATTTTGGTGAAATATCCCACATCACACCGTCGTTCGGGTCGTTGTGCGCCGACCAGGCCGATACCAGTTCAAAGTTCCACCTGTACTCCGCCGAACTACTGTCGCCGGCCAGGGTATCGAGAAAGGGGATGGGGCCGGGGTCGTGGTACACTTTATATTCATCACCATTGCGCTCATATATCGTGAGTTCGTCGGCTTTAAGGGCAAACGGACGAACATTGCCCCATTCAGGGCTTTGAAATACCTGGGTAGAGGGGATGGGATTGCCGTTTTGGTCGATGGCAAAAGAAAGCGTCAGCGGCTGCCAGCGGTTGGGATCGAGCAATGTTGGCGCCCCGGGGTTGGCCATTACCATTGGCGGGTTTACAGGCGCATAATATTGGTTGACATAGTTAAACTGTTCATTGGAACCATCCTGCGAACCCATTTGCAGGATACACTGGCCGATATAATTACCCAGTGCGGCCGGGCCGCCAAACTGGTAATTATTGGTGGTCACGTTCACGTTATAGCCCAGATCGAACATCAGGTTGTTGAAGCGCGTCAGGGTAATGAAGGCGTTTGGCGAATTAATGAACCGGGCATACAAGACGCGATAGGCGGCATAACTCATAGCTTCCTCCCTGGCTGCCTTTATGTTCGCCGGCACCGGCACGCCGTTAAAATTGCATGTAAAATTACCCACCGTTTTTCCCAGCAGGTAGGTCTCTGCCACGGTGTCGTAGGCAGCCCAGGCATCGTATAAAGCAATGGCTGTGTGGAACAAATTGCGGGCGTGGACGGGTGGACGGGCAAAGTCTTCGCGGATAGCCTGCAACAGTACTTCATTCCAGCGGCGGGCCACCGATTGTTGGGCCGAGGCGGTTGAAAAAGACAGGCATACGGCTGCAAGCAGCAGCAGGGTAGGTATCGTTTTACGCATATTTTTTGTTTGAAAATGTCAGCCAGGGGCGCAATGAACCGAATGGCGGCAAAAATACACCCCGTTCTCCTTTGATTTTGTTAAAAAGGGATTAGATGTTTGCCGGATAACAGCATAGGCGCTGAAAGTGCAAAAAATCGTAAACCTGCCGGCGATAACGACACTCGCCTCTGCAACAGAGCCCAAAAAAACTTCGCACCTTTACGCCCTCTTCCGGGAATTTACCCATGAAAATAACACCGCAAGCGCTCGCCGAACTGTTCAAGGTGATGGATCTGTTTGAGACCATCCCCTATCCGGTGCTGGAGAAACTGGCCACGCACAGCAAAATCCAGAAGAAAAAACCGGGCGAAATTGTCTTTCATAAAGACGAGGTCGGCAATGCCCTGTACGTCATCCTGGAAGGAGCGGTACGGATACACGACCACGACTATGTGGTGGCCCAACAAGCGGCGGGCAGTTTTTTCGGCGAACTGGCCCTGCTCGACGAAGGCCCCCGGTCCATGTCAGTCAGTGCTACGACCGACACGACGCTGGCCATGATCGGCCGTGCAGATTTCTACTCGGTACTGGAGGTGTTCCCCGGCGTCATGCAGACGGTGGTAGGCATGCTCGCCCGCCGTTTGCGCCAGCAGACCGAGCGGCTGGTGGAACAACTTCGGCGCAGGGAGGAGGAACTCACCCGGTTGGTCGAAGTGCGAACCGCCGAAGTGGTGCAGCAAAAGGAAGAGGCCGAACGGCAACGTGCCCAGGCCGAGCGGGAAAAGCAGGAGGCCGAGTTTCAGCGCAACCGTGCGGAACAAAGCGAGCGCTTCAAACAGCAGTTTCTGGCCAATATGAGCCACGAACTGCGAACGCCCATGAATGCCGTGATGGGCATGACCAATATCCTGCTGCAAAAACAGCCCCGGGAAGACCAACTGGTATACCTTGACAGTGTGATGCGCTCGTCCAAAAACCTGCTGACCATCCTCAATGAGATACTCGACATCTCCAAGATCGAAGCCGGCAAGATGGAACTGGAGCACACCGATATCAGCGTCGAAAAAATACTCGAACAGGTGGTGGCAACGCTTCGCTACAGGGCCGACGAGAAAAATATTGCCATAGCGGTGGAATGCGATCCTGCACTGCCGCCGGTGCTCATCGGCGACCCCGTGCGCCTGCAGCAGATCCTGCTCAACCTGGTAGGTAATGCCATCAAATTCACGGAAAACGGAGGGGTGAATCTGTCGGTACAAGTGACGGGACGAAAACCCGAGGCCTGCACATTGCGCTTCGCCGTACGCGATACCGGCATCGGCATGACCCCGGAACAGGCCGCCATCGTTTTTGAGAGTTTCAGACAGGCATCGGGCGATACCACGCGAAAATACGGCGGCACCGGGCTTGGCCTCAGCATTTCCAAACACCTGGTCGAACTCTTTGGCGGAACCATCTCGGTGAGCAGCGAGGTCGGCAAGGGTTCGGAGTTCAGTTTTTCAATTGATCTGCCTCTTAGCGAAAATGCTGTTGTGGCCGAACAGGAGGGCGTCTCGGGCGCCATGCTCGAAGCCCTGCGCGGTATTCGCATTCTGGTGGTTGAAGACAACCACTACAACCGGATCGTGGCCAGCGAAACGCTCGAACTGAAAATACCGGAGGTGAAGATAGAGATGGTGGAAAACGGTGCGGAGGCCGTGGAAATATGCAAATCCGAACGCTTCGACCTCATCCTGATGGATGTACACATGCCGGTCATGGACGGCCTGGAGGCTACCCGCCGCATCCGGGAATCGGATACGACTATACCCATACTTGCCCTGACGGCGTCTGTGATCAAAACCGAAATACAAAAGTGTTACGACTGCGGCATGTCGGGATGGATACCCAAGCCGTTTATCGACAGCGAATTTTTCGGGGCTATTTACAC
>CALMBD010000086.1 GCA_937861115.1 uncultured Bacteroidota bacterium
ATAAAATGGTGCGAATAGCCCGACATCTGCAGGGCCATGCGGTGTACTTCGACATCGGCCGGAAGGGCGAGTTCATATTTCTGGAAGTATTCCACTTCACCGTCGGGGGGCAGGAAGAACGGCCCCATTTTGATTTGAAAACCCTCGCCGGGTGCGGGTGGCGGCGGCGGACCGTCGGGAAAGGCTTTTTGGCCGCCGTTGGTGTAGAAACTTTCTACTACCGACTTGTCGAACTGGGTACCTGCCGATTTTGCGCCGTACAATATCCATTGGCGGATGGTTTCTTTTTCCACATCGGTCAGCGCCGTGGAGGGGTAGGCGGGCATGGAAGCGCCTTCATCGGTATGCAGGGCGGCAATGGTCGGCTCCAGGCCGTTGTTGATTTTCCGGAACAGAAAACTGCGGTCTGCCCGCCCGGGATACACGCGTTTCAGGCCGTTTCCGGCGGCATAGGCATTTGTCGGTGTTTTGTTAACCAGATTTTGAGCCACGTTCACGGCGCGCAGGTATTCCGTCTGGCCGGCGCCCTCCAGGTCGAGACCGGCTTCGGGAGAAGCGTGGTCGTGGCAGGAGATACATTTCGCTGCAAATATTTTGTACACTTCCTGAACAGACGGAAGCGGTGTTTGAGCAGTCAGAAAATGCGCGGTTGAAAAAAGTAAAACGGAAAATAGTACACGTATAGCCATGGCGAAAACGGTTTTGTTTGCAATTGGGCAAAGATGCCCTTCTCCGGTCAAGGCTGCACGGATAATATCGCATTTGAGAAAATTTTAACCTTATTGCCTGCTTTTCACGTCGAGGGCATCGCGCAGGCCGTTGCCCACCAGGTTAAACGCCAGCACCGTCAGGGCTATCGCCAGCGCCGGCGCCAGTGCGAGCAAGGGTTTTCCGCTGATCGCGTATCCGTAGTTTTCATTGAGCATACTGCCCCACGACGGCGCCGGCGGCTGCACGCCAAAGCCCAGGTAGCCCAGTCCCGATTCGAGGAGAATGGCCGTGGCGAAGTTGCCTGCCGACACCACCATCACCGGGCCGAGCAGGTTGGGCAGGATATGGCGAAACAGGATGCGCCCGGAACGAAGCCCCATGCTGCGTGCAGCCTCTACAAAAGGCATGTCGCGCAACACCAGCACCTGACCGCGCACCACCCGCGCCACATCGACCCACATGGTAAGCCCAACCGCCAGAAAGATAACGCCGATACCCCGTCCGAGCGCCAGCACCACGGCAAATACCAGCAACAGCGTGGGAATAGACCATACGGTGTTGACGACCAGCATGACGGCATCGTCGAGCCTGCCGCCAAAATATCCGCCCAGGGCGCCGAGGGTCAGCCCGATCGTCAGGGAAATGAACACTGCGATACCCCCTACCAGCAGCGACACCCTGAACCCGAGCAGCAGGCGACTGAAAATACACCGGCCATATTTATCCGTGCCCAGCAGGTAGCGCCGGTGTTCCAGGGGCGACACCTCCTGGTACCGCGCCTGCAGGGCGCCCTGCTGAATACGCTGTTCCGTGCCTCCTGCAGTAGTAAAAACCCAGGCGCCCGCGTCTTTCCGGAGACTGTCCTGCACGGCGTAAAAAATGCGCGCGAGGTGCAGCGATTCAACCTTTCCGGTCGAACCGAAACGCTGAAAGAAAATGGAGTCCTGACTGACACGGACACTTCCTGCGACAACAGGCACAGGCCGGTGCCGCGAGGGCCGGCCGTGCAAGAGGAAGTCTACCCGGTTTTGTGGCGCGGCTTCGCCGCCCAGCGGCAGCGGCAGCAGGTCAATTTGAAAACCCGGATCCTGCAACGCAATCTCGGGTATCTGGGTATTGGCGTCCGGACTGTGGTCGGGTGCAAGGGCATAGCCGAGCAGGGCGATGAGCAGCGAAATGACGATAAAAACGGCGCCGGCAACAGCAGTACGGTTGCGGCGAAAACGTTGCCAGGCACGCTGGTACTCGGAAACCGGATGCTGGTTCGGATTCATCCTGCGAAAATACATAAGCTTTGGTTGTGCCGGGCAACGACTGCTCAGGCAGCCAGGTGGCTGTTGTCGCGGTCGCGTTTTTGCAGGATACGCTGTAAAAAATAGGTAAACAGGAACATCAGCACCAATTCGATGCTCAACAGCATGGCCGTTCCAAAACTGTTGAACACCACCACGCCAATGATGAAAAACATATTGACGGCCAACAACACAAAAGTTGCCTTCATGTGGCTCATCCCCAAATCGAGCAGCAAGTGGTGAATATGTGTCTTGTCCGGAGAAAAGGGCGAGCGTCCCCGTACGACCCGTTGCACAAAAACCCGGACCGTATCGTAAAGCGGCAGGATCAGAATACCCACCGCAATGGCCGGAGCCGCCTGGAAGATATAATCCGGAGGGGTCTGGATATGGTGGTTCATTTCGATGAAACTAATAGCCAGAATGGCGCATACCGTTCCGATCAGCATGGACCCTGTATCCCCCATAAAGATTTTGGCCGGCGAAAAATTGTATTTCATGAATGCCGTGATCGCCCCCGACAAGGAAAAGGCCACTACGGCAAGCCCTGCGGAGTCGACGGCCAGAAACCAGGCGCCCCAACTGATGCAGGCCAGCAGCCCGATCGAACCTGCCAATCCGTCGATGCCGTCGATCAGGTTGAAAGAGTTGATAATGGCAATGATCACCACGATCGAAAGGGCAAAACTGGTGAGTTCGGGCAATTCATAAATGCCGAAAAGGCCGTAAAAACTGGTAATACTGACATTTGCCTTATAGGCCAGGATAATGGCCACCAGCAACTGTCCGGAAAACTTTTTCGTCGGCGACAACGGCAGCAGGTCATCCATGACACCGATGAGAAAGATCAGCACAAAAGCCGCAAGAATGTATTGCAACACCCCGAATGTCTCCAGCGGCGTCCAGAGTACGATAGCGCAGATTGTGCCGGCGAATATCCCGATCCCGCCAAGTGAGGGCGTTGGCTCCAGGTGCGAACTGCGCTCATTAGGTCGGTCGTAGATACGTCGCTCCCTCGCCACCCTGATAATTGCAGGAATTATGGTGTAGGTCAGCGTAAAAGCAGTTATAAAGCCAAGTATGATGGCATACATGTGCATGGGAGGTTTGGCACTGCAACTTTCGGAAAGTTGTACAACTTTCCGAAAGATAATCTTCAAAAACAGCGCAGTCCGACAAACCTAAGCTGATTCTCCGGACTGTGTGACATAAAATACAGGTTAGTCTTTATATACTGTTTGGTACGGTTTGGTACGGTTTGGTACCGTTTGGTACCGTTTGGTACCGCCGGCTTCAGCCGGCGAACCAGCTTCACCATAAACTGACTTCAGCCGACGAACCAACTTCACCAGAAACCGTCTACATCCAACACAATAACCCCACAAGATACCGGTCTATTTCTTTTACCCCCAAAGGTCTCACTAAATACATACCGGTGTTACATTTGAAGCAGCAAAACGTCTTAACAGGCGTTCCATAAAACATAAAAAACGCTGTGTCGTTTTTCCTACGCACAGGCGTCGTTGTTTTACTACAATCCTCAAAGCAGATACACAACACAATATGAAAAAGAGCCGGCTGCTGTTTCTTTTTGCGCTTCTCACAGCCAGTCCCGTTTGGGCGCAAACGTCTGCCCGCACGGACACCCTCTCACAAGGGGGCGCCTGGGCGCGCATGGAAGTAGACAACGGCGATACGACTTTTGTGATGTCGCTGTGGCCGGTGAAAATTGCGGCCAAACGCAATTTTAAGGACCTCGACGAGCAACGCATGTATTACCGTTACGTGCGGGCAGCCCGAAAAGTATATCCCTACGCCCTGCAGGCTATCGAGATGTACGAAGAAATCCAGGAACAAACGGCGGATATGAGCAAACGGAAAAAGCGCAGGTTCATCCGCAAGGAACACAAGGAACTGAAAGAGGATTTCAAGGACCAGATCAAAAACCTGTCAAAAACAGAAGGCAAGGTGCTCATCAAAATGATCGAACGCCAGCTTAACCAACCCTTTTATACTACCATCAAGGATACCCGCGGCGGCGCAACTGCCACCTACTGGCAAACCATGGGCAAGTTCTGGGGTTACGACCTCAAGGAAGGCTACCAGCCCGGCGCCAACCCCCTGCTCGACGACGCCCTGCTCGATTATGACTTTGGCGAATACTTACGGTAGACGGTAGACGGTGGACGGTGGACGGTGGACGGTGGACGGTGGACGGTGGACGGTGGACGGTAGACGGTGGACGGTGGACGGTGGACGGTGGACGGTGGACGGT